>DASWMB010000170.1:0-2969 GCA_036399955.1 Allosphingosinicella sp.
CGCCGCGCCCCGGCGAGGCGGAAAGACCCGCCGGCGGTCCGGACCTCAGGCAGGTCAAGGGGCAGGAGACGGCCAAGCGGGCGCTCGAGATCGCCGCGGCGGGCGGGCACAACCTGCTGATGAGCGGACCGCCCGGCGCCGGCAAGTCGCTGCTCGCCGCCTGCCTTCCGGGCATCCTCCCCGAGCTGACGCCGTCCGAGACGCTGGAAGTCTCGATGATCGCCAGCGTCGCCGGCCAGCTCGTCGACGGCCGGCTGGTGCGCACGCGCCCGTTTCGCGCCCCGCATCACAGCGCCTCGATGCCCGCTTTGGTCGGCGGCGGGCTCAAGGTCCGGCCGGGAGAGGTCAGCCTCGCCCATCTCGGCGTCCTGTTCCTCGACGAACTGCCGGAATTCCAGCGCAACGTCCTCGATTCGCTGCGCCAGCCGCTCGAGACCGGCTCGGTCCAGGTCGCCCGCGCGAACGCCCATGTCACCTTCCCGGCGCGCTTCCAGCTGGTCGCGGCGATGAACCCGTGCCGCTGCGGCCACCTCGGCGATCCGACGCTCGCCTGCTCGCGCGCGCCGCGCTGCGCCGCCGATTATCAGGCGAAGGTCTCCGGGCCGTTCCTCGATCGGGTCGATCTCCACGTCGAGGTGCAGCCGGTCGCGGCGGCCGACCTCGTCCTGCCGCCGCCCGCCGAGGGTTCGGCCGAAGTCGCCGGCCGCGTCGCCGCCGCGCGCGATGTGCAGACGAGGCGGTACGAAGCGCACGGCCTGCGCACCAATGCCGAAGCCGACGGCGATCTGCTCGCCGAGGTGGCAGCGCCGGACGAGCCCGGCCGGCGCCTGCTCGGACAGGCGGCCGAAGCGATGCGGCTCTCGGCCCGCTCCTACCACCGAGTCCTGCGCGTCGCACGCACCGTTGCGGACCTCGCCGGCTGCGAAGAGGTGAAGCGCGTCCACCTCGCCGAAGCACTCAGCTACCGCAGGCTAGCGCCGCGCAGCTAACCTGTGTTGTGCCGTCTGCCCTGCCTGTGTTGCCGTCAGAACACGGTCGCGAAAGCTTTGGAATCGAGGGCGAAAATTCTGTGTTGCGGGTGTCCCGGCGTGATGCGATGAGCCTTGCCGGGTCCAATTCCGGACCGGGATTTAGCTCCGATTTCTTCGAACTGGGGGGATGATATGCTTCGTTATGCTCTGACTGCCGCGCTCGCGGCAGCAGCCTTCGCGTCGCCGGCGGCGGCGCAGACTTTCACCGGCCCGCGCGTCAGCGGCCATATCGGCCTCGCCGACGAGAGCGTCTTCGGGACCGACGTCGTCACCTTCGGCGGCCAGGTCGGCTTCGACCATCAGTCGGAGGGCGGCGCTGTCGTCGGCCTCACCGGCGAGTATCAGAACAGCGAGGATACCGGCCGCGATCTGTCGCTCACCTTCCGCGGCGGCGGCCTGGCTGCCCCCAACGTGCTGGTCTACGGCATGGGCGGCTACACCAATCTCGGCGTCGGCTCCGGCACCGGCGTGACGCTCAACGGCTTCCGTCTCGGTGTGGGGGCGGAGGTCGCGCTCGGCACCAATGCCTTCGTCACGGTCGAGCAGCGCTACTCGAACTACGAGCTGGGCGTCGACGGTTGGCAGAGTGTCGCCGGCATCGGCTTCCGCTTCTAAACGCTTTCGGCGTCGCGGATAGAGGGCGGGGCGGCTCGGCCGCTCCGCCCTTTTCGCGTCCGCGCTTCAGCCCGACGGCTTGGCCGGCGGATCGGCCTTGGGCAGCTCTATGTCGGGCGTTTTCACGTCGACCTTGATGTCCGTCCCATCCCCGGCTCCGCTCAGCATGCCCCGGCCGAACAGCAGGAACAGGACGACGAGCGCCACGACGAGCAGCAGGACGGCGAGGAGGGTGCCGCCGCCGCCGCGCTCTCCGCCGGTGCTGACCACGGTGGTATGCCGCTCGACGACCGGCTCCCGTTCGACGATCCGTTCCCGTTCTTCCATGTTACGCACTCCTTTCGGCTCCGAACGCAACGTGCGACGGTGCGGTTCCTCTCGGCTCTGGACGAGCCTTGCGCCGGCTGCTTAGTGGCGGCGCGCAAAGGGGAGCTTCATGACCGACCAGACCCACCGTTCGCCGGAATTCGACCGCCGCACCGTCCTTGCCGGAGCCGCCGCCGGCGCGGCTTTGCTCGCGCCTGGCGCCGCCGTCGCCCAGACGCGCCGGGCGCGCGACGTCGAGGCGATCCGCCGCGCCGCGCAGGAGGGCTACCAGGCCTCGGTCGCGCGCATCCAGGACTGGATCCGCCACCCGACGATCGCGGCCGAGCGCCTCAACGTGCAGGAAGGCGCCGACTATATGGCACGCCTCGCCGCGGAGGCGGGCTTCATCCGCGTCCGAAAGGTCGAGACCGGCGGCGCCCCGACGGTCTTCGGCGTCCTCGACGCCGGGGCGCCGCGAACGGTCGGCATCTACTTCATGTACGACGTCAAGCAGTATGAGGCCGCGGAATGGGCGTCGCCGCCGCTCGAGGCGCGCATCGTCGACCTGCCGCTCGGCCGTGCCATCCGCGGCCGCGGCGCGGTCAACCAGAAGGGCCCGCAGGCGGCCTTTCTCGCCGCCCTCCACGCCTTCCGCACCGCCGGCCGGCGCCTGCCCGTCAACCTCGTCCTCCTGGCCGAGGGCGAGGAGGAGATCGGCTCGCCGAACTTCATCAATGTCCTCCGCGATCCAGAGGTGCTGGCCGCCATGCGGCGGGCGGACGGGGTCATCATCCCGTTCGCGCAGCAGGATCCGCAGGGCGCGGCGACGATCAACCTCGGCGCCAAGGGCATCATCGAGCTCGAGCTGGTCGCGAGCGGCGAACGCTGGGGGAGGGGCCCCGCCCGCGACGTCCATTCGAGCCTCAAGGCGACCGTCGACAGCCCGGTCTGGCACCTCGTCCAGGCGCTCAACACGCTCGTGACGGACGGCGGCAACACGCCGGCGATCGACGGCTG
>DASWMB010000171.1:0-7948 GCA_036399955.1 Allosphingosinicella sp.
GCCGCGCCACAGCCGGCAAGCCCCAGTGCCAGCAGGAGAACGGCACGCTTCATCTAACTCTCCTCGCGCGCGGCGGCGATCGCGGCGCGTACGTTGGCGGGTGCGGTGCCCCCGAAGCTGGTCCGGCTCGCCACCGACGCATCCACCGACAGCACCTCGTACACCCGCGCGTCGATCCGCGCATCGATCGCCTGCAGATCGGCGAGCGGCAGTGCATCGAGCGCGACGCCGCGCTCCTCCGCCAGCTTCACCGTGCGCCCGGTGACGTGATGCGCCTCGCGAAACGGCAGCCCCGCCTCGCGCACCAGCCAGTCGGCAAGGTCGGTCGCGGTCGGATGGCCGGCCTCGGTCGCGGCGCGCATCCGCTCGGCGTCGAAGGTCAGGGTCTCCGCCATGCCGGTCATCGCCGCCAGCGAGAGGATGAGGAGGTCGTGCGCGTCGAACACCGGCGGCTTGTCGTCCTGCATGTCCTTGGAATAAGCGAGCGGCAGCCCCTTCATCGTCATCACCAGAGCCGTCATCGCGCCGGCGATCCGGCCGGAATGGCCGCGGACGAGCTCGGCCGCATCCGGATTGCGCTTCTGCGGCATGATCGACGAGCCGGTGGAGTAGGCGTCGGGCAGGCGCACGAACGAGAAGGGCTGGCTCGCCCAGATCACGATCTCCTCGGCGAGGCGGGAGAGATGGAGCGCGCATTGCGTCGCCGCCATCAGATAATCGAGCGCGAAGTCGCGGTCCGAGACGCTGTCGATCGAGTTCGCCGTCGCCCGCTCGAAGCCCAAAGCGAGCGCGGTCGCCTCGCGGTCGAGCGGGAAGCTCGTGCCCGCCAGAGCGGCGGCGCCGAGCGGGCACTCGTTCATCCGCTTCCGCGCGTCCGAGAAGCGCGAGCGGTCGCGGCGCAGCATCTCGTAATAGGCCATGAGGTGATGGCCGAGCGTCACCGGCTGGGCGACCTGGAGATGGGTGAAGCCGGGCATCACCGTCGCCGCATGCTGCTCGGCCCGCGTCACCAGCGCCCGCTGCAGCGCCTCGATCCCGTCCAGCGTCTCGTCTATCGCGGCCCGGACCCAGAGGCGGAAGTCGGTCGCGACCTGGTCGTTCCTCGAGCGCGCCGTGTGCAGCCGCCCGGCCGCCGGTCCGATCAGCTCGGCGAGGCGGTGCTCGACATGCATGTGGATGTCCTCGAGCGCGGCGTCCTCGGGGACGCCGTCCGCCTCATATTCCTCCTCGATCCGCTCCAGCCCCTCGCAGATCGCGTCGGCGTCCTCCGCGGGAACGATGCCTTCGGCCGAGAGCATGGCGACATGGGCGCGGCTCGCCTCGATGTCCTGGCGCCACATCCGCTTGTCGAAGGAGATGGAGGCATTTATCTCCCGCATCAGCGCCGAGGGACCTTCGGCGAAGCGCCCGCCCCACATGCTGCTGGAGTTGCCGTTGCGGCCCGTGATCGTCTGTCTCCTCGGCCTCGCGGCCCTCGCCACGGCGGGATGCGATAGGCAAAAGGCCGCCGAGGAGCAAGCGAACGCCGCCGCGCCGGCCGCGGACGCGGCGCGGTACCCCACGGGCCGGCTCGACCGCTCCTTCGCCGGCACGGCAGCGCCGGACGTGCAGTTCGAGGATCCCGAGGGCGAGCCCGCCGGCTTCGCCGACTTCCGCGGCCGGCCTTTGCTCGTCAACCTGTGGGCGACCTGGTGCGCGCCCTGCGTGGTCGAGATGCCCTCGCTCGACCGGCTCGCCGACCGCGAGGGGGAGCGGATCGAGGTGCTGGCGCTGAGCCAGGACCTCGACGGCCGCGACAAGGTCGCCACGTTCTTCGCCCAGCGCGACTTCCGCCGGCTCGAGCCCTTTCTCGACGGCGACATGGCGATGATGACGGCGCTTCGCATCGGCACGCTGCCGACGACGATCCTCTACGATGCCGAGGGCCGCGAGGTCTGGCGGATGACCGGCATGGCCGAATGGGACGGCGAACGCGCGCGCCGACTTCTCGCGGAAGCGGAGCGGCCTAGTCCCGCAGCAGGTCGTTGATGCCGGTCTTGGCGCGGGTCCTTGCGTCGACGCGCTTGACGATGACGGCGCAGGCGAGGCTGGGGCCTCCGTCCGCGGCCGGGAGCGTGCCGGGGACGACGACCGAATAAGCGGGGACGCGGCCCGTGAAGACCTCGCCCGAGGCGCGGTCGACGATCTTGGTCGAGGCGCCGATGAAGACGCCCATCGAGAGGACCGCGCCCTGCTCCACGACGACGCCCTCGGCGACCTCGGAGCGGGCGCCGATGAAGCAATCGTCCTCGACGATCACCGGGCCGGCCTGGAGCGGCTCCAGCACGCCGCCGATGCCGGTGCCGCCGGAGATGTGGACGTTGCGGCCGATCTGGGCGCAGCTGCCGACCGTCGCCCAGGTGTCGACCATCGTCCCTTCGCCGACGAAGGCGCCGATGTTGACGAAGCTCGGCATCAGCACCGCGCCCTTCGCCACGAAAGCGCCGCGGCGGACGATGGCGCCGGGGACGGCGCGGAAGCCGGCGGCGGCGAACTCCGCCTCGCCCCAGCCGGCGAACTTGGAGGGCACCTTGTCCCACCAGTGGGCGCCGCCCGGGCCGCCCGGGATCGCCTCCATCGGCGTCAGCCGGAAGGAGAGGAGGACGGCCTTCTTCAGCCACTGGTTGACGGTCCAGGCGCCGTCCGCGCCCTTTTCGGCGACCCGCGCCTCGCCCGCATCGAGCAGCCGGATCGCGGCCTCGACGGCATCGCGGACATCGCCGTCGCCGTCGCCGAGCGCCTCTCGCCGCTCCCACGCTTCGTCGATGGTCCGCTGGAGCGTCTCGGTCATGCCTCGTCCTCTTTCACGATGCCGGTGAGCCAGTCACCGATATCGTCGGTGCGGTAATCGATAAAGGCGGGATCGGCATCGCGGCCCGCCTGCTCCGAGCCGTTGTCGACCCAGACCGTGGTCATGCCGAGCGCCTTTGCGGGGGCGAGGTTCCGCGCCATGTCCTCGACGAAGAGGGCGCGATGCGGGTCGATCGCATAGCGCGCGCACATCGCCTCATAGGCGCGCGGATCGGGCTTCGGGACATAGTCCATGGCGTGGATGTCGTGCAGCCCGTCGAAGGCGTTGGCGAGGCCGAGCCTGGCGAGCACGCGGCGGGCATAGGCCTCGTCGCCGTTGGTGAAGACGAACTTGCGGCCGGGCAGCCGATCGAGCGCGGCGACGACGCGGGGATCGGCCGAGATGCGGGCGAGATCGATGTCGTGGACGAAATCCAGGAACTCGCGCGGATCGGTGCCGTGGGCCTTCATCAGCCCGGCGAGCGTCGTGCCGTGCTCGTGGAAATAGCCCTTCTGGACCCGGCGCGCCTCGATCGGATCGCAGCCGAGGAGCTGCTGGATGAACTCGCCCATGCGCCGGTCGATCAGCGCGAACAGGTTCGCCGAGGCGGGATAGAGGCTGTTGTCGAGATCGAAGATCCAGTCGTCGACATGACGCAGCTCCGGGCACACCTGCGCGGTCAATCGCGGCCGCTCCGCTGCACGATCAGCACGGCGAGGTCCCGGTCGGGGCGCCAGTTGCGGCGGCGCATCTCGAACTGCGTCGGCGAGATCCGGCGCAGGCCGGTGCCGCAGAAGCTGACGATGTTCTCCGCCCGCCCCTTGTCGACGACGAGGCGGAAATCGCCGATCGGCGAGCGCCAGTTGCCGCCGGTGGTGAGGATGTAGCGCAGCCGCCGCTCCGTCATCGCGCGCCCGCTCCGCCCGGCGCGGTCGAGCGCTGCGAGGAAGGCGCGATCGGTGCAATAATCCGCCTGCTCGGCGCGGCCTTCCGCGGAATTGCGGTAGTCGGGCCGGGCGAGCGCGACGTCGACGCTGCCGCCGGTGCCGGGCGCATAGTCATGCTCGATGCGCAGGTCCCGGCCCGCGGGGAAGACCTGCTGCCAGTACCAGCTCTCGCGCACCGTCCACGCCGGCACGGCGTCGCGCTGCCAGCCGCGGCCGGCATCATATTCGTCGACCTCGACGAGGCGCAGCGCGCGCAGCCGCTCCCGCTCGGCCGGCGGCAAAGCGGCGAGCGCGGCGACGATCCTCCCGGTGCCCTCCTCGTCGGGCGCGAGCGGCACGCCGAGCCGCTGCAGCAGGGCCGTGTGATCGGTGCCGCCGAGCACCGCCCGCCGCTCGACCGCCATGGCGACCGGGCGGCCGTCGACCCGAGTCGAGAAGTCTCCGGGATAGGCCGAATCGCCGTAGCGGTCCTCGGCGAGGTCGCGGTCCGGCATTGGAAAGGCGACGGTGGTCGAGACGTCGCCCGGGGAGCGGTTGCGGAAGACGTAGCGGACCCGCACGCGCTCGGCCGAGACGTAGAGGTCCTCGGAGACCATGTCGATCTCGCGGCTCTGCTTGAGGACGAGGCCGCCCGCGCCATGCTCCGCCGTGCTGTCATTGGCCGCGACCTGCGCGAGCGGCGCCAGCGCGAGCGCGGCGGCGATCACGAGCAGGGCCTGCGGCTTCATGGCGCGCCCGCGATCAAACGGTGAAGCTCTCGCCGCAGCCGCAGACGCCCTTTGCGTTCGGGTTCTCGAAGACGAAGCCGGCGGCGAAATCGTCCTCCTTCCAGTCCATCCGGCTGCCGATCAGGTAGAGGACCGAGGCGGCGTCGACGTAGAAGGTCCCGCCGGGCGTCACGATCTTCTCGTCGAAGGGCGTCTCGCCGGTCACGTAATCGACCGAGTAAGCGAGGCCGGAGCAGCCGCGGCGCGGGGTGGAGAGCTTGACGCCGATCGCCCCTTCCGGCGCGCGCGACATGAGCGCGGCGATGCGCGCCTCGGCGGCGGGGGTGAGGGTGAGCGCGGCCGGCTTCGGGCGGCGGGTGGTCGTTTTCACGTCAGACATTCTCACTCTCCACCGCTCATCCTGAGGAGCCGCTGAGCGAAGTCGAAGCGGCGTCTCGAAGGACCCGCACCCGCCCTTCGAGACGGGCCTTCGCCGAGCTCAGTCCCTCCTCAGGGTGAGCGAAAACTCTCTCGTTCCACCGATCGAAGTCCCGCTTCGATCGAAGCCTACAGCATTCCCAGTTCCAGCTTCGCTTCGTCCGTCATCTTCTGGGGGTCCCAGGGCGGGTCCCAGACGAGCTCGACTTCGGCATGGCCCACGCCGGGGACCGAACCGACGCGAAGCTCGACCTCGCCCGGCATCGATTCGGCGACCGGGCAATGCGGCGTCGTCAGCGTCATCTTGACGTAAGCGTGGCGCTCGGCGGTGATCTCGACGTCGTAGATCAGGCCGAGATCGTAGATGTTGACCGGAATCTCCGGATCGTAAATCTCCTTCAGCGCCTCGATCACCGCCTCATAGAGGTCCCCGCCCGGCTCGACCGGAGCGGCCTCGGCCGGCGCCGGCTGCTGGGCGAGGAAGCCTTCCAGATAGTCGCGCTTCCTCTCGAACGTCTCGCGCGGCGGCTCTGACGAGAGATCGGGGGCGTCCTCGACGCGCGCCTTGGGCGGGCTCGGAGCCTCGCTCACTTCTTCGACCTCGATCTTCCGTTCCTGGTTCATCCGAAGATCTTTCTCACTCGCTCGATGCCTTGCGCCAGCGCCTCGATGTCGCGGCGGCCATTGTAGACGCCGAAGCTCGCCCGCGCGGTCGCATCGACGCCGAGATGGCGCATCAAGGGCTGGGCGCAATGGTGCCCGGCCCGGATCGCGACCCGGCTCTCGTCCAATATGGTGCCGATGTCGTGCGGATGCACGCCTTCGATCGCGAAGCTGACGATGCCGGCCGAATCCTCCGGGCCGAACAGCCGAATCGAGTTGACCGACGAGAGCGCCGCGCGCGCCTCCGCGACGAGCGCCGCCTCATGGACGGCGATCGCCTCGAGCCCGATCCGCTCGACATAGCCGACCGCCGCCTCGAGCCCGAGCACGCCGACGACATGGGGCGTCCCGGCCTCGAAGCGGGCCGGCGGCGGCGCGTAGGTGGTGCCCTCGAAGCTCACCTTGTCGATCATCGCGCCGCCGCCTTGCCAGGGCGGCATGGCGGCGAGCAGCGCATGGCGGCCCCAGAGGACGCCGATGCCGGTCGGGCCATAGAGCTTGTGGCCGGAGAAGACGTAGAAGTCGCAGCCCAACTCAGCGACGTCGACCGGCATGCGCGGCACCGCCTGGCAGCCGTCGAGGAGGAGGAGCGCGCCGTGGGCGTGGGCGAGATCGGCGGCCCGGCGGGCGTCGAGGACGGAGCCGAGCACGTTCGAGACATGGGCGAGGGCGACGATCCGGTGCCGCTCGGTCAGCATCGCGGCCATGGCGTCGAGATCGATGCGGCCGTCTTCGGTGAGCGGGGCGACGTCGATCTCGGCGCCGGTGCGCCCGGCGATCAGCTGCCAGGGGACGATGTTCGAATGATGCTCGAGCAGCGAGAGCATGATCCGGTCGCCGGGCTTGAGGTTGGCGCCGCCCCAGCTCTGGGCGACGAGGTTGATCGCTTCGGTGGCGCCGCGGACGAAGATCACTTCGTTCGGCGAGGGCGCGCCGATGAAGCCTGCGACGCGGCGGCGGGCGGCCTCGAAGGCGAGCGTCATGTCCGACGAGCGCTGGTAGACCCCGCGATGGACCGTCGCATAGGTCTCGGAATAGCCGACCGAGATGGCGTCGATCACCGCCTGCGGCTTCTGCGCCGTGGCGGCGGTGTCGAGATAGGACCAGCCCTCGGGGATCGCGGGGAAGTCGGCGACATGGTCGAGGGGCGCCGTCTCCCCTCCCGCTTGCGGGAGGGGCCGGGGGAGGGGGTGTGCGAGTTCGGGCGTCACGCCGACAACCCCTCCCCTGACCCCTCCCGCAAGCGGGAGGGGGATTGCGTGAGCCACGCCCTCGCATCCGCCTGGAACGTCCCCCGCACCGCTTCCTCGCCAATCCTCGCGATCGCATCGGCGACGAACGCCTGTGTCAGCAGCGCCTTCGCCTCGCGCTCGGGCACGCCGCGGCTGGCCATGTAGAAGAGGGCGTTCCTGTCGAGCTCGCCGACCGTGGCGCCATGGGCGCATTTGACGTCGTCGGCGAAGATTTCGAGCTCGGGCTTTGCGTTGATCGTCGCGCCGCGGGCGAGGAGCAGGCCCTTGAGCGACTGCTCGCCGTCCGTCTTCTGCGCCGCGCGCGCGACCTCGACCCGAGCCGCGACCGAGCACATCGCCTGTTCGTCCGCAACCGAGCGCCAGATCTGACGGGAGACGCCGCCGGGCTGCTCGTGGCGCAGGACGAGGTTGGCGTCGTGGCGCTGGCGGCCGCGGCCGAGGAGGGCGCCGCCCGCTTCGGCATAGCCCCCCTCGCCGGCGAGCGTGACGCGGCCGTCCAGCCTCGTGTCGGCGCCGCCCGCGGCCAGTGTGGTGAGGGTGAGGCTCGCCCCTTCGCCGACGCTCGCTGTGTCGGTGAGGCTGACGAAGCCGCTCTCGCTCAGCACACGCCGGGCGATCATCAGCCGCGCGCCGCGGAACAGGCGCATGCGGGTCAGGCGGTTGGTCCAGCCCTCGCCGACGAAGGTCTCGACGACCGACGCCTGGGCGTCGACGTCCAGCTCGATCTCGCCGGCGAGATGGTCGGCGGCGCCGGTCGAGACGTGGACGATCTGGACCAAGCCCTGGGGCGCGTGGCCGCTGCCGAGCCTCAGGCGCCAGCCGTCCCGGCCGGCGAGGCGGGCGAGAGCGTGGTCGACCGGCTCCGCCGCGATGGTGCCGATCTCCACCGCGCCGAGGTTCGACTGCTCGGCGACGAGGCGGCCGTCGACGAACAGCAGCCGCGGGCCGTCGAGCGCGCAGTCGATCCACGGCAGCGCCTCCGGCACCGTGCCATCGGGCTGGCGCGCGGCGATCTCCGGAAGCGAAGAAAGATCGCTCCAGCGCCATCTTTCCTCCCGGTTGGAGGGGAGCGCGAGGGTCATAAATCCTCCCCGGAACGGGGAGGGGGAC
>DASWMB010000172.1:0-6748 GCA_036399955.1 Allosphingosinicella sp.
GCCGCCTGCGCCGCCGCCGTCTCGGTCAGCGCGTTGAACAGAGTGGACTTGCCCACATTGGGCAGCCCGACGATCCCGCAACGAAAACCCATCTTCTCCCTCTCCCCCTCGGGGGAAGGGCCGGGGAGAGTGGGAGTCCCCAAACCGACCGGCCCTCATCTATGTTGGCGAAGGGGAGGGGACGGCCCCTCTCCCAACCCTCTCCCCGGGGCGGGAAGAGGGCTTTGGCCGGGGCACTAGCGGCTCGGGCGGCGCGGCGCCACCCCGCGCCGATCAGATATAGACCAGGCCGATGATCCCCATCGCGCCGAGGCCGAGCGTCAGGAGCGCAGGCACGATCAGCATCTGGAGCAGCGCGTCCTTGCCGCCGGTGCGGCCGGTCAATGTGTCGATTCCCGAGTCCACGAATTGGTCGAAGCTCGGCCGACGGCTCGGATCGCGTTCGATCGCGAGGAAGATGCGCGGTACGGCGAAA
Organism: Allosphingosinicella sp.; assembly: GCA_036399955.1. Taxonomy (GTDB): domain Bacteria; phylum Pseudomonadota; class Alphaproteobacteria; order Sphingomonadales; family Sphingomonadaceae; genus Allosphingosinicella. The sequence continues at coordinate 476 of DASWMB010000172.1, forward strand.
TAGATCACGACGAAACCTGCCGCGATCAGGATCGAGAAAGTCGCGAGCGGCGAGCGCGCCATGAAGGCGAAGAGCACGCAGACGAGCGCGGCATAGGTTGCAATGAGGAGCCTGCCCACCGCTGCGGGCATGTCCGGGACGGCCGGCTCCGGGAGCGCCGGCCGGTCCAGCCGCTCGGCCGGCGCTGCCGCGACCGCCGCTTCGTAGACGTGCGGCCACACCGCGGCGATCTCGATCTCGCGATATTCGTCCCGCCCGGTGCCAAGCTCTTCGTGGCGCATTGTTGTCTCCCCTTCGAATGTCGATGGGAAGAGGCTAGGGCGCTCCGCCGCGCCCGGACATTCAGGTGATCTGCCTAAGGGAAATCCCCTAGAGGGCGCGCCCCGCGAGGAGCGCCATGCGGACGAGCTCGGAAAGGCTGCCGGCGCCCATCTTGCTCATCACGTTCGCACGGTAGATTTCGACCGTGCGCGCGCTGATTCCGAGATCGAAGGCGATGATTTTGTTCGGCTTCCCTTCGACGAGCGCGTCGAGCACCTGGCGCTCGCGGCCCGAAAGCGCGTCGATCCGCGCGGCGACGGCGCGGCTCTCCTCGTCTCGCTCCTGCCTGTCGCGGCTCTCCGAAAGGGCGCGGCCGATCGCGCCGAGCAGAAGCTCGTTGTCGAACGGCTTCTCGATGAAGTCCGACACGCCCGCTTTCATAGCCTGAACGGCAAGCGGAACGTCTGCATGGCCGGTGATCACGATCACCGGATCCTTGACGCCGAGCGCGGCGAGCCGCCGGACCAGGTCCAGTCCGGTCATGCCGGGCATGCGCACGTCGGTGACGATGCAGCCCGCCTCGCGCCGCGTCGTGTCGTCGAGGAAGGCGAGGGCGCTTTCATAGGTGCGCACGGCCATGCCCTCGCAGTCTAGCAGGAAGGCGAGCGAGTCGCGGACCGCCTCGTCGTCGTCGATGACATGCACGACGGGGTTATTTGCCACCGCTCAGCTCCTCTTCTTTGACGGCACGCAGGGTGAAGCGGAAGGCCGCGCCGCAGCCAGCGCCCGGCTCCGCCCAGATACGGCCGCCATGCGCTTCGATGATCGTCCGCGAAATGGAAAGCCCGACGCCCATGCCGTCGCGCTTGGTGGTGATGAAAGGCTGGAAGAGCTGGTCCAGCACCTCGGGGGCGATCCCCGGGCCGCTGTCCTCGACCGAGACCTCGACCATCCCGTCCGGAGCGGGCGCCGCGCGGATGAGGAGCTCGCGTCGCGGCGCCTCCGCCATCGCATCGATGGCGTTGCGGATGAGATTGAGGATGACCTGCTGGACCTGGACCTTGTCGGCAAGGACGAGGGCGACCGAGGGCTCGGTTTCGAAGCGGACTCGAACGCCGTGCTCCTTGGCCCCGACGAGCGCCAGGGCGCTCGCCTCCTGGATCAGCCGCGGCAGGCTCTCGATCCGCCGCTCGGTTTCGCCCCGCGCCACGAAGTCGCGCAGGCGCCGGATGATCTGCCCCGCCCTCAGCGTCTGCTCCGATGCGCGATCGAGCGCTCCGCGAACCTTCTCGACAGGCGGATCCGGGCGGGCGAGGAGCTGGCTCGAGCCGCCGACGTAATTGGAGATGGCTGCGAGCGGCTGATTGAGCTCGTGCGCCAGCGCGGAGGCCATTTCGCCCAAAGCGGTGAGGCGGGAGATGTGGACGAGCTCGCTCTGCAGCTCCTGAAGCCGCTGCTCGGCCTGCTGGCGCTCGGTCAGGTCCCGCACGAAGCCGGTAAAGTAGCGCCCGTTCTTGCCGGCCATCTCGCCTACGGCAAGCTCCATCGGAAAGGTCGATCCGTCCTTCCTCTCGCCGACGACGATTCGGCCGACGCCGATGATCCGGCGCTCGCCCGTGTCATAGTAACGCTGAAGATAGGAATCGTGCGCCTCGCGATGGGGGGATGGCATGAGGATGCTGACGTTGCGCCCCACAGCCTCGGTCTCGCTCCATCCGAACAGGCGCTCGGCCGCCTTGCTGAAGCTGCGCATCGATCCCTTCTCGTCGATCACGATCATCGCGTCCGGAATGGTCTGGAGGATCGAGCGCAGATGCGCTTCGCGTTCGGCGAGCTCGCTGTTGATTCGTGCCGCCCGGGCGACCGTCTTCTGGAACCATTCGCCGCCCACCGAAACTGCAAAACCGGCGAGCGCGAACAGGATCGCCCCGGTCGCGTCCCCTCCCGCCGCGGCGCCGGCCCCGGCGCCCGCGAGGGCGGCGGCGAGTCCCGGCCAAAGGCCGCCCATCGCCGCAGCCGCCACCACGGCAGGAATCAGAAGCAGATAAATCCCGCTTTCGCCGACCGCGAGCCGCGCCGCGAGGCCCGCGGCAAGGCCGGCGGCGCCGACGGCGAGCGCGAGGTCGATGCGCCGCCCGCGCACGGGACCGGCGAGAGACGCGAGCTGGGACGGGCTGAGCTCCATCGCGCGGAGATAGCGCGCCACGGTCCTCGCCGCGACCTCCGGGAAACTACCTAAGGGGAAAACCCGAATATCGACGCGTCGCCGGCGCGTTTACTCCACCGCTCCGAAAGACAAGGAGCGACAGCATGCAAGCCCCCCTCATCGACCTTGGCGTTCACCATGCGCCGAAAGGCGTGTCCGACCGGATCGCCTACGGCTTCACCAAGGCGCTGCGTTTCTGCGCCGACACCTTCTTTGCCAAGCGCTACGGCCACCGCGCGATTGTGCTCGAGACCGTCGCCGCAGTCCCCGGAATGGTCGGCGCGACCATCACCCATCTCAAGTGCCTGCGCCGGATGTGCGACGACAAGGGCTGGATCCGGACGCTGATGGACGAGGCGGAAAACGAGCGCATGCTCTCATGACCTTCATCGAGGTGGCGAAACCGACGCTGTTCGAGCGTTGCGTGATCATCGGCGTCCAGTGGGTCTTCTATCTCGCTTTCTTCGCGCTCTATCTCCTGAGCCCGCGCACCGCCCACCGCGTCGTCGGTTATTTCGAGGAAGAAGCCGTGCTGAGCTACACGCTCTACCTCCAGGAGATCGACGAGGGCCGCAGCCCGAACGTCGCCGCGCCGGCCATCGCCAGGCGCTATTGGAGCCTTTCCGAGGATGCGACGCTCCGCGATGTCGTCCTCGTCGTCCGCGCCGACGAGGCTCACCACCGCGACGTCAACCATGGCTTCGCCGATGAGCTCGCCGGCCTCCCGGTCGATCCGGCGAAGATCGCGCCTTCGCCGCCGCACGAGGCCGGCATCCGCCTCGCGGCCTGACGGATCGGGCGCGTCCCCGCGCGGGGGTGCGCCCCCCAGGCCGCCGTCTCAGCGATAGTTGAAGCTGATGCTGATCCGCTCGCCTTTGCCGCCGCTTGCCGCGACCACTTCGTGGCGGAGCCAGCTTTCCCAGAGGAAGACGCTCCCCGGCCGTGGCTCGGCGTAGACGAAGGTCCTGAGCTCCTCCGGCGCGTCCTCGCGGCGGGGCGGGGCGGCCATCATCATCGGCAGGCGCGGATCCTCGAGCTTGAGCGCCCCCGATCCCGGCGGCACCGCGACATAGACGGTGCCCGAGACGATGCTGTGCGGATGGATGTGGCCGCTATGGCCGCCACCGGGTTTCAGGACGTTCACCCACAGGCTGTCCAGCTTCGGCCGCCGCCGCCCGAGCTCCATCGCGCAGTCCTTCGCAAAGGCGGCGACATGCCGGTCGAGCAGCCGGACGAGGTCGGCGAAGCGAGGGTCGCGCTGAGTAAGGTCGTTGAGAGACGCGTAGGAGGTGTAGCCGCGATAGCCATGCGCCTTCGACCAGCGCCGCCCCGCCTCGTCCCCCTGCGCCAGCGCCCGGCAGGCGTCCTCCAGCTCGGCGAGGAGCGATGCATCGCCGAGCTCGCCTTCGTAGAAGCGCGTTGCGAAGAGAGAGCGGCTCGTCACGCGGGCACGTCCAGCGGCTCGATCGGCTTCAGGTAGACGCCATAGGGGACGCCGAAGCGGTCGGGCACGCGGCGCAGCAGGGTGAAGCCCATGCGCAGGTACATGGCCAGCGCCACCTCCATCGCCGGGCTGGTGTGGAGGGCGATGGCGCCGGCGCGGTCCCGCCGCGCCCGCTCGATGCAGGCGTCGGTCAGCGCCCGCCCGATGCCGCGCCCGCGCGCCTCCGGCCGCACGACCAGCATGCGGATCAGCGGCCACTCCGCCGCGAAGAACTCCGCCCGCGGCTCCGAGAAGGGCGCGCAATAGGCAACTGCGCCGAGCAACTCGCCGCCGTCCTCGGCGACGACGATCTCGGCCATCTCCGCCAACGCCGCCATGCTGCCGACGCCGCGCTCCAGCGTCTCCCAGTCGCTGTAGACGCCGCGATACTGCGCGAAGGCGGCGAGCGCGGCGGCGTTCACCGCCTCGGCGTCTGCCGGCTCGAAGGGGCGGACGGCGCTCAATCCTGCAGCCTCAGCGCCACCTCGTTCATGAAGCGGGCGTCGTCGCCCTTGGCCAGCCACTCGGCCTCGGCGGCGATCGCGCCGAGCATGTCGGCGAGCCGGTCGGTCTCGGCCTTGGCGTAATTGCCGAGGACGTGCGGGGTCACCTTGTCCTTGTGGCCGGGATGGCCGATGCCGATCCGGACGCGCCGGAAGGCATTGCCGACATGCGCTTCCGTCGAGCGCAGGCCGTTATGGCCGCCCGTGCCGCCGCCGGCCTTCACCTTGACCTTGAACGGCGCGAGGTCGAGCTCGTCGTGGAACACGGTGACGTCGCCGACGTCGCGCTTGAAGAAGTCCATCGCCGCGCGCGCGGCGCGGCCGCTGTCGTTCATGAAGGTCGCGGGCTTGAGCAGGAGGATGCGCTCGCCGCCGATCCGGCCCTGCTGCGCCCAGCCGTGGAAGGAGCGCTTGGCCGGCTCGAAAGCGTGCACTTCGGCGATGGCGTCCACGGCCATGAAGCCGACATTGTGCCGGTGCATCGCATATTGCGCGCCCGGATTGCCGAGGCCGACCCAGATCTGCACCGGCTCGAAATCCTCCCAGCTCCGCTCGTCGGCTTCGGGCGCGCCCAACGGCTGCCCCGACACCTCCACCGGCTCGGAGCCGAAGAAGGTGCCGAGCCAGCCCAGGAAGGACAAATCAGTCCTTCCCGCCGTCGTTGGGGACGTTGGCGTCCTCGTCCTCGTCGCCGGGCGTCGCGTCGGTCGCCGGAACCTCGTCCGCCGCAACCTCGGCCTCGGCCTCGGCCGCCGCGTCCTCGGCTTCCATGACGGAGCCCGAAGAGGGGACGATGGTCGCGATCGTGAAGTCACGGTCGGTGATCGCCGATTCGACGCCCTTGGGCAGGGTCACCGCCGAGATGTGGAGAGAATCGCCGATGTTCATGCCGGCGAGGCTGATCTCGATCTCTTCCGGGATCTCGGCCGCGTCGCAGACCAGCTCGAGCTCGTGACGGACGGCGTTCAGCACGCCGCCGCGCTTGATGCCGCGGCTTTCCTCTTCGCCGACGAAGCGGATGGGGACGTTCACCGTCACCTTCGAATGCTCGGAGATGCGCAGGAAATCGACATGCAGCGGCCGGTCCGTGACCGGGTGGAACTGAACGTCCTTGGGAAGGGTGCGCGCGGTGCCGCCGCTCGCGACGTCGATCATCACGACCGAGTTCATGAAGTGGCCGCCCGAGAGCGCCTTGACCAGCGCCTTTTCCTCGAGGTGGATGGCCAGCGGCTCTTCCTTGTTGCCGTAGACGACGGCGGGGACGCGGCCTTCGCGACGCATTGCGCGGGAGGCTCCCTTGCCCGCCCGCTCGCGCGTCTCGGCCGACAGCGTAAGCTGTTCGCTCATGTGCATGTCTCCAGAAAACGTGGATTGCTAAAAACCCGCGCTCACGCCTCCAGGGATGACCATGAGCGGGGAAGCGGCGCCTGTAGACGAGGAGGGGTGCGAAGGCAAGGTCGGGGAAGGGCGAGAGAAGGCGAAGCCGTCACCCCGGACTTGATCCGGGGTCCATGAACACCGCCGCTGGCTGGGTGGACACTCACCGTGTTCATGGATGCCGGATCAGGTCCGGCATGACGGTCTTGAGGTCACGTCCTCAGAGCACAGCCGTCACCCCGGACTTGATCCGGGGTCCATGAACACCGCCGCTGGCTGGTTGGCACTCACCGTGTTCATGGATGCCGGATCAGGTCCGGCATGACGGTTCCGACATCAGGTCCTCAGAGCACAGCCGTCACCCCCGACTTGATCCGGGGTCCATGAACACCGCCGCTGGCTGGGTGGACACTCACCGTGTTCATGGATGCCGGATCAGGTCC
>DASWMB010000173.1:0-16811 GCA_036399955.1 Allosphingosinicella sp.
GGTCGGCGGCGGCATGCAGCCGCTGCTCCGCCACGGCGACCGCAATGCCATGCGCTGGTCGGTCGAGAGCCGGGTCCCGTTCCTCACCGTGCCCCTCGCCGAGTTCCTGCTGTCGCTGCCGGAAAACTATCTCCTGTCGGACGAAGGCGAGACCAAGCACGTCTTCCGCGCGGCGATGCGGGGCATCGTCCCCGACGCGATCCTTGACCGCAAGGACAAGATCGGCTTCGCCACGCCGGAGCATGCCTGGTTCACCAGGCTTGCGCCGACGATCCGCCAGTGGCTTGCCGATGCGCCGCGCCTGCCCTTCGTGAGGCAGGACGTGCTGCAGAAGCGCTTCGAGGCCGTGCTCGCCGGCGAGCGGCCGCTCGACAAGACTTTGTGGCGCTTCATCAATTTCTACCGCTGGTTCCAGATCCGGAACGTCAGCCTCTGAGACGCAAAGAGACGACAAGGAAGAGAGAATGCAGTTCATCGACCTCAAGACCCAGCAGGCCGCGATCCGCGAGGATCTCGACCGCCGCATCGCCGCCGTGCTCGACCACGGCCAGTATATCCTCGGCCCGGAAGTGACCGAGATGGAGCGCGTGCTCGCCGATTATGTCGGCGTTAAGCACTGCCTCTCGATGGCGAGCGGCACCGACGCCTTGCTCGTCGCGCTGATGGCGCTCGGCATCGGGCCGGGCGACGAGGTGATCACCAGCGCCTTCACCTTCGTCGCCTCGGGCGAAGTGATCGCGCTCGCCGGCGCGACGCCCGTCTTCGCCGACGTCGAGCCGCACACGGCCAATATCGATCCGAGGTCGATCGAGGCGAAGATCACGCCCCGCACCAGGGCGATCATGCCGGTCAGCCTCTACGGCCAGGCCGCCAACATGGACGCGGTGAACGAGGTCGCGGCGCGGCACGGGCTGCCGGTGATCGAGGATGCGGCGCAGAGCTTCGGCGCGACCTACAAGGGCAGGCGCAGCTGCGGCCTGTCGACGATCGGCTGCACCAGCTTCTTCCCGTCCAAGCCGCTCGGCTGCTACGGCGACGGCGGCGCCTTCTTCACCGACGACGACGACATCGCCCGCGCCGCCTTCGAGATCCGCGTCCACGGCCAGTCTGAGCGCTACGTCCACACCCGGATCGGCATCGGCGGGCGCATGGACACGATCCAGTGCGCCGTGATCCTCGCCAAATGGCCGCGCTTTGCCTGGGAGGTCGAGGAGCGGATCCGGATCGGCGGCCGCTACTCGGAGCAGATCCTGAAGCGGGTTCCCGGCGCGGTCGCGCTCAACCGCGGCAGCGACCTCGCCGCGCTCAACGCGCCCGTGGCGGTGCTGGCGGTCGAGCCGGAGAGCCCATCCGTCTACGCACAGTATACGGTGGTGCTGAAGGACCGCGCCGCGGTGCAGGAGCATTTCAAGGCGGCCGGCATCCCGACGGCGGTGCACTATCCGGTGCCGCTCGGCCGGCAGCCGGCCTATCGCCACTGGGCGCCGCACGAGGACACGCCGGGCGCCGACGCGCTCGCCGCCGGGGTGATGAGCCTGCCGATGGGCGCGGATCTCTCCGAGCCCGATCAGGACCGGGTGATCGACTGCCTCGCGGAGGCGGTGGCCGCTTAAGCGGCCGCCGCCAAAGCGGCTTCCTCGCCGCTCCTGTCGTCGAGCCAAGCCTGGAACATCAGCACGCACCAGAGAAGATACTGCATGTTGACGTGGCCCTTGAGGTGGTCGGCCCAGATGCGGCGGATCGGCTCGGGGCGGAAATAGCCCTCGCTCGCGAGGCGGGCGGGGCTGAGGAGGTGCTCGGCCCAGTCGCGCAAGGGGCCGCGCAGCCAGTCGCCGATCGGCACGCCGAAGCCCATCTTCGGCCGCTCCATGATCTCGCGCGGCACGTGCCGGTAGAGGACCTGGCGGAGCGCCCATTTGGTCTCGCCGCCCCTCAGCTTCATGTCGAGCGGCAGGCGCCAGGCGAACTCGACGACGCGGTGATCGAGGAAGGGCACGCGGGTCTCGAGGCTGACGCTCATCGCCGCCCGGTCGACCTTGGTGAGGATGTCGTCGGGAAGGTAGGTCAGCATGTCGAGCGCCATCATCCGCTCGATCTCCCCGAGTCCGTCCAGAGCCGGCTTGCCGCCGGTGAGGAGGGTCGGCGGCTCCTCGCCGCCGATCACGACGGAGGCCGGGTCCCGCCACAAGGAGACGAGGCCGAGATAGAGCTCGTCCGGCGATCGGCTGGCGAGTACCGCCGCGCCCTTGTGGATCTTGTCGCCCGGGACCGCCATCCGCGCCCGCGAGGGCAGGATCGGCTGGACGGCGCCGGCGAGCCTGTTCCAGGTCGCGGGCGAGAGCGAGGTCAGCGCGCCCGCCAGCGCCCCGCGCAGCGGCCGCGGCACCGCCGCGATCCGCCGCCACAGGCTTTGCGTCATGACATAGCGGTTGTAGCCGCCGAACAGCTCGTCGCCGGCGTCACCCGAAAGCGAGACGGTGACGTGGCGGCGGGCGAGTTCGGAGACGAGCCGCGTCGGCACCTGAGACGAATCGGCGAAGGGCTCGTCGTAGATGGCGGGCAGCCGGGGGATGACCGAGAGCGCTTCCTCCGGCGTCACGTAGAGCTCGGTATGATCGGTGCCGAGATGCTTCGCGACCGCCGTGGCGTGCTCGGCCTCGTTATAGTCCTTCTCGTTGAAGCCGATGGTGAAGGTCCGGACGGGGCGCGAGGACTGCGCCTGCATCAGGGCAACGACGGTCGAGGAATCGATGCCGCCGGACAGGAACGCGCCGAGCGGTACGTCTGCCATCATCTGCTGCCCCACCGCGTGGAGGAGCAGCTTCTCGAGCTCGTCCACCGCTTCGTCGGGGCCGAGGCGGAGCGGATCGGCGACCCCCTTCCTCGCGACCTCCGCGCCGGACCAATAGGGAGTGATTTCCGGCTCGCGCTCCCCTTGGCGCAGCGTCAGGTAGGTCCCGGGCGTCAGCTTCGCGATCCCCTTGTAGATGCTGTGCGGCGCGGGGACGTAATTGTGGCGCATGAAGAGCGAGAGGGCGCGGCGGTCAACCTCGCCGGCGAAGGCGGGGTGGCGCGCAAGGCCCTTCAGCTCCGAGCCGAACAGGAAGGCGGCGTTCCCGCCCGAGCCCTGCCAGCCGTAGTAAAGCGGCTTTTCGCCGATCCGGTCGCGGGCGAGGACGAGGGTCTTCTCCTGCCGGTCCCAGAGCGCGAAGGCGAACATGCCGATCGCCCGCTTCAGCGCCGCCTCGACGCCCCAGGCATCGATCGCGGCGAGCAGCGTTTCGGTGTCGGAATGGCCACGCCAATCGTAGCCTAGCCCCTCCTCGACGAGCGCGGCGCGGATCGCGGCGTGATTGTAGATCTCGCCGTTGTAGGTGATCGTCCAGCGGCCGTCCGGCGACGACATCGGCTGGTGCCCGGCCGGCGAGAGATCGACGATGGCGAGGCGGCGGTGGCCGAAGGCGATGCGGTCGTCATCGTGGCCGATCCAGACGTCGCAGCTGTCGGGCCCGCGATGGGCGATGCGGCCCGCCATGTCGCGCGCGAGCGCGGCGGCGCGGTCCCGCCCGCCCGACCAGTCGCCCTTCAGGAAACCCGCGATTCCGCACATCTCAATTCACCTTTGCAACCACGCTCTCATAGAGCGCATCGTAGCGGGCGCCGATCGCCTCCATTGAATAATTGGCGGCGATGCGCTCGCGCGCAAGGCGTCCGCGCTCCGCGCGCTCCGTTTCCGGCTCGGCGAGGAGGCGCTCGAGCGCTTCGGCCATCAGCTCCGGCCGCTCGGGCGGAACGACGAAGCCGGTTTCGCCGACGATCAGAGCCGCGTCGCCGACGTCGGTGACCGCGCAGGGCACCGCCATCGCCATCGCTTCGGCGACGACATTGGGGAAGCCCTCGACGATCGAATGCAGGCAGAAGATGTCGGTCGCGGCGAGGAAGTCGCCGAGGCCCTGCTGCTCTCCGGCGAGGTGGAAGCGCTCGCCGAAGCCGCTCGCCTCGACCATTGCGACGAGCTCTGGGTTGCGGCGGTCCAGCTCGCGGCCAGCGAGGAGGAAGCGGAGGCCCGGGCGACGGGCGGCCAAGGCGGCGGCCGCGGCGATGAAGCTCGGATAGTCCTTCAACGCATTGTAGCGGCCGGCCGAGCCGATCACGACCGCCGCTTCGGGAATGTCGAAGCGGGCGCGGGCCGCGGCGCGGGCGTCGGGCGACGGCAGAGCGGGCATGTCGTAGCCGTTGGGGAGGACCAAAGATTTCGAGGCGTCGTAGCCGAGACGCTCGTGGATCCGACGGGCCGACTCGGCGACGTAGACGATCCGCCGCGGCAGGCGCGAGGAGAGGAAGGCACAGGCGCGGCGGACCAGCGTCGTCATCGCGGACGTGCCGCGGCCCGGCGGAATCCTGGTGGTCCGCACGTTCCAGATCACCGGCGGCGCGCCGGCCCTCCGGGCGGCAATGCCGCCGACGAGGTCGGCATGGTAGAGCCAGGTCTGGACGAGGTCGGGCTTGAGGCGCTCGATGATTGCGGCGAGGCTGCGCACCGCCTTTCGCGCCGAAAGGGGGCCGGTCATGCCGAGCGGAACGACCTCTATCCCCATCGCCTCGAGCTGTGCGCCGACGCTCGCCTTTTCGCGCAGGGAGACGACGTGGTCCCGGTACTTGCCGCTGCCGGCGCCCGCCAGATGACGCGCGATCAGGCGCTTCATCATCAGCTCGGCGCCGCCGGGCGTGAGGTTCGAAACGACGTGAAGGACGACCACCTCCTCGGCTCTAGAGGACATGAACGAGGGGTTCAATCGACGCTCACCCGGCCCCGCTCCACCCGCACCACCATATCGGCCGCGAAGGCGGCGTGGAGGCGGTGCGCGATCATCAGGATGGTGAGGCCCGGCACCGCGCGCAGCGAGGCGATCACCGCCGCCTCGGTCGCCTCGTCGAGCGCGCTCGTCGCCTCGTCGAGGACGAGGACCGACGCCCCCTTGTAGAGCGCGCGGGCGATGCCGAGGCGCTGGCGCTGCCCGCCGGAGAGCCGCACGCCGCGCTCGCCGACGCGCGTGCCATAGCCTTCCGGCAGGGTCTCGACGAACTCGGCGAGCTGCGCGCGCCGGGCCGCCTCGGCGACGCGCCGATGGTCGATCTCCTCTTCCCGCGTCGAAAAGGCGATATTGCGGGCGATCGAGGCGTCGGCGAGGAAGATCGTCTGCGGCACATGGGCGATGCTCCGCCACCAGCCCCGCCGCCGCTCGCCCCGCAGCGGGACGCCGTCGACGGTCACCTGTCCCTCGTCGGGCACGATCAGGCCCATGACGAGGTCGGCGAGCGTGCTCTTGCCGCTCCCGGTCGGACCGACGACGGCGACCCGGCTGCCGCGAGCGAATGCCAGATCGACTCCGGCGAGCGCCGGCTCGCTGCGGCCGGGATAGGAGAAGAGCAGCCCCTCCAGCCGTATCTCGCGCTCGAGCGGCAGGGGCGCGGCTTCGTCCTTGCCGTCCTCCTCCATCGGCAGGCGCAGCAAAGCGAGGATATGCTCGGTCAAGCCGCGATTGGAGCCGATCGAGCTCCAGGCGTGGTAGACCTGCTGGACGAGCGGCAGCAGCCGCTGCGCGCCGAGCGCGAAGGCGCCGAGAACCGGCAAGGCTCCGGCGAAACCGCCCTCGCGCCCGGCGAGGAGCAAAGCGGCGCCGGCGATCAGGACGATGCCGGCCGACTCGATGACGAATCTCGGGGCCGTGGCGAGGAAGGTGCTCGCCGCGCGGGCGCCGGTGAGCTGGCGGTCGACGCGGCGGAAGGCGTCGAGATAGAGCGGCTGCGCCCGATCGAGGATCACGTCGCGGATGCCGCCGAGGCTTTCCTGGACGATTCCGATCCGCTCGCCGTGAGAGGAGGAGACCGCGCCCGAATAGCGGGCGAGGCGCCGCCGTGTGATCATCGAGACCGCAAAATAGAGGAGGCCGAGCGCGCCGGCGGCGAGCGCGGCGGTGACCGGTTCGATGGCGAGCAGCCCGGCGACGATGAACAGCGCGATGACGCCGGCGCTCACCGCCTGGACGAACTGGAGGGCGACGCCGCTCGACAGCATCTGCACCTTTTCGAGGCTGGAGAGGATGTCGCGGCTGCTGTGCGCGACGTGCCAGGAATAAGGCTGGTGGAGCACGCGGCGCTGGATCTCGAGGCTGATCTCGTGGCCGAGGCCGAACGAGAAGCGCTGCGTCGTCCAGGCGAGCTGGAGGCGGATCGCGCCCGCGACGACGGCGGCGCCGGCGAGGAGAATGGCGGCGCTCGCGAGCGGGTCGCCAGGGACGATGCCCGGCAGCCAGCCGAGGCCGCGGAGCGCCTCCGGCTGCGAGATCAGGGCGAGGAAGGGGAAGACGGCGCCGATCGTCACCACTTCGGCGGCAGCGGCGGCCAGCATCAGGGCGAAGACGAGCCAGAACTGCCGGCGGCGGCCGGGCGACATGTGCCCGAACAGCTGCTTCAGCGCGCTGTCCGCGCTGCTCCGATCCTCCACGTCCGCCTCCTCGCTCGGCGGCAGCGATAGAGGATGCGCCGGGAAAGGCAAAGGAAGGCGGGCGCCGCCGCTGCGCCACCGTTGCGGCTCGACAATGGCGGTTCCCAGCGCCGCCCGGCTGGGTTAGGCTCCGCTTCCGCGCGCCGTGCGGCTTGCCTGAGCGACGGGGGGTCCGCTTTGAGTGATGTCCTGAAGTTGCGGACGGGCTGCGCCGTCACCGCCTTCTGGCTGGCCCTGGTGCTTTCGCCCGCACAGGCGCAGACGCAGGCACCGGAGCCGCCGCGGCCGCCCACGCGGGACGAGGTCCAGCGCCCGGTGCAGCCGGAGCTTCGCGAGCCGAGATCGCGCCTGACGGTGGACTCCGATATCGAGCGGGCGCCCTGCGCGCTCGACGACGCGCAGTTCCAGGGCATCCGCTTCACGCCGACCGAGATCGTGTTCGAGGACCTGCGCGGGCTCGCGCCCGAGGCGCTGCGGCCGGCCTATCAGGAGTATCTCGGGCGCGAGCAGCCGATCGCGGCGCTGTGCGAGATCCGCGACCGCGCCGCCACGATCCTGCGCGATGCGGGCTATGTCGCTTCGGTCGAAGTGCCGGTGCAACGGATCGAGGGCGGCACCGTCCGCTTCCAGGTACTGATGGCGCGCCTCACCGCGATACGCGTCCGCGGCGACGCCGGCCGCGCCGAGCGCACGATCGCCGGCTATCTCCGCCACCTCGTCGGCCGCGACTTCAACCGCTACGAGGCCGAGCGCTATCTCCTGCTGGCGAGCGACCTGCCCGGCTACAACGTCCGGCTCGCGCTGCGCTCCGCGGGGGCGGCGCGCGGCGAGGTGATCGGCGACGTCACCGTCGTCCGAATCCCGGGCCTGGCCGATTTCAGCCTGCAGAATTTCGGATCGCCCGAGCTCGGCCGCTGGGGCGCCCTTGCCCGCGCGCAGCTGTTCGGCGTCACCGGCCTCGGCGACCGCACCACCTTCGCCTTGTTCGCGACGCCCGACTTCGACGAGCAGCGCACGGTGCAGGTCGGCCACGACTTCCGCCTTGGCAGCGAAGGCCTCGCCCTCTCCGGCCAGCTCACCTACGCCTGGGCCAACCCCGATTTCGACGATGCCGCCATCGACATCGCGGCGCGGACGATGCTCGCCACCGCCGAGGCCAGCTATCCTTTCATCCGGCTGCAGTCGCACACGCTGCGCGGCGCGCTGGGCATCGACGTCATCGATCAGGAGGTCGATTTCAACGACCTGCCGCTGAGCCGGGAGCGGCTGCGCGTCGCCTTCCTCCGGCTCGACGCCGAAGCGCAGCGGACCGGCGATCCAAGCCGCTATACGCCGGCCGAGCCGCGCTGGCGCACGACCGGGTCGCTGCAGCTGCGCCAGGGGCTCGGCATATTGGGCGCGAGCCGAGGCTGCGGCGCCGCGCTCGCCAATTGCGCTTCGGGCAGCGTCGTGCCGCCGAGCCGGCTGGAAGGGGACCCGACCGCCTTCGTGGTCCGCGGCGAGGCGCTCGCCGAATGGCGGCCGGCGCCGATCGTCACCTTCGCGCTCGGCGCCGCCGGACAGCGCAGCTCGCAGCCGCTCTTCGCCTTCGAGGAGTTTTCGGCCGGCAATTATACGGTCGGCCGCGGCTACGATCCCGGGACGCTGCTGGGGGACAGCGGCATCGGCTTTCAGGCGGAGGTGCGGGTCGGCCGCGCCTATCCGCGGGTCGCGGACGGGATCGCCGTCCAGGGATACGTCTTCCACGACCGCGCCTGGGTCTGGAACGAGGACCAGTTCACGCTGGCGAGCCGAGACCGGCTGAGCTCGGCGGGGGCCGGGGTCCGCGCCGCCTGGGGCGACCGCGCGCGGCTCGACCTCGTCCTCGCCGTTCCGCTCGAGCGGGCCGGCCTCCAGACCGAGCGCCCGGATCCGCGCCTGCTCATCTCCTTCACCACCCGCCTCTGGCCATGGAGCCTGCGATGACCGCCGAGAGACCGAGACGCCGCACGTCCCTCTATCTCGGCTGCGCGGCGGCGGCGCTCGCCGCCGCTCCCGAGGCGGCCAGGGCACAGGCGTTCAACGCGGAGCCGACGGTGCGGGCGGGGACGATCGCGATCGACCGCACCGTCCCCACCTTCGACACGATCACCGTCTCCTCGCCCTCCGGCATCATCGACTGGACCGTGCGAACCAACTCGAGCGCGCCGCTGCCCGATCCGCTGACCTTCCTGCCGGCGGGCAATACCGGCATCTTCCAGAACGGCAGCACGAACGCCGATTTCGCCGTGCTCAACCGGATCCTCCCGCAAGGATCGAGCCGGATGCGGATGGACGGAAGGGTGCTGAGCCAGATCCGCACGGCGGCCGGCGCCACCGTCCCCGGCGGCACAGTCATCTTCTCGAGCCCCACGGGCCTCATCATCGGCCCCAGCGCGGTCTTCGACGTCGGCAACTTGATGTTGACGACGCTCGAGCCAATCCTCGACGTCAACAACGACTTCTATGTCGGCGGCACGATTACGCTGACCGACGGCAATATCTTCCCTGCGGCCGCGGTCGTCACCGAAGCCGGCGCCCGGATCTCGGCTCCCGGCGAGAACAGCTGGACGGCGATGGTCGCGCCGCGGGTCGAGCATGCCGGCAGCGTGCGGGTGAACGGCTCCGCCGCCTATGTGGCTGCCGAGGCCGTGATCATGCGGATCGATCAGGGGCTGTTCGATATCACGGTCGTCACAGGCACGTCGCAGGCGACGCCGATCGTGCACAGCGGCACCACCGGCGGCCCCGCGAGCAGCGGGCTCGGCGACAATCACATGATCGCGATGGCGGCGACCCCGCAGAACAGCGCCATCACGATGCTGCTTTCGGGCAGCGTCGGCTTTGACGCGGCGGCGAGCGCGAGCGTCGAGAACGGCACCATCGTGCTTGCGGCGGGCCACGACGTCGTCGGGACGACGATCGACCCCTTCCCGAGATCCGAGATCGACGCGACGGTCCGGATCGCCAGCGGCACCTTCAGCTCCGACGTGATCGGCCGCGCCCGCACGGATTTCCTCGTCGGCACCGAAGGCACGGGCAACGTCACCTTCGATCAGGACCTCGGCATCAGCGCCCTCGGCCGCGCCGAGCTCGCCGCACAGCAGAGCTTCGTCACCAGCGTCGGCGGCAACGCCGCGGTTTCGGCTGCCAACCTGATCCCGGTCACCTTCGGCGGCGCGATGGACGTGACCGGCGGCACCGCGACGATCACGGCGGGCTCCGGCAGCCGGGTGACGATCGGCGGGGACGCCGTCGTCGACGCCTCCGCGCGGGGCGGCGCGGACGATAGCGGCATCGGCAGCGGGACCGGGGGAACGGCCTCGGTCGCGACCGACAAGGGAACGGTGAGCATCGGCGGCAATCTGCGCGTCGCCGCGACGGGAACCGGCGGCGTCGATCCGCAGGGCAACATTCCCGATGCCGGCGGCGCGGGCACCGGCGGCTCCGCCTCGATGACGGCGAGCAGCGGCGGCACGATCGCCGTCGGCGGATCGGCCGGCTTCGACGCGGGCGGCAGCGGCAGCGCCGGGAGCGGCGTCGCGCCCGGGCCCGGGGCCGAGGGGCGCGGCGGCACGGCCAGCCTCACGTCCCGCTCAGACGCGGCGATCACGATCGGCGGCCGCACGACGCTGACCGCCGACGGCAGCGGCGGCCCCGTCCTGGGCGGCAGCGCCACGAACAGCGGCGGGACCGGCCAGGGCGGCAATGCGACCCTGATCGCCGCCTCCGGCAATGCCACGCTGACCGGCGGCGTCGATCTCTCCTCGGACGGCGCGGGCGGCATCGGCCCGGCCGGCGGCGCGGGGCGCGGCGGTCTGTCGACCGTGCAGGTGAACAGCGCCGAGCTGTCGCTCGGTGGAGCCTCGAGCGCGACCTCGAGCGGGGACGGCGGCGACGGTTCGGCGGCGGCCGCGGCCGCGGGCGGCGGGACCGGCGGCAACGTCACGGTACTCGCCGAGAGCGGAGACGGTTCGACCCGGCTCGCCGGACAGGCGATCGCGCTCAGCGCCAATGGCGCAGGCGGCGACGGCGCCAGGGGGAACGACACGACGCGCGGCGGCCAGGGCGGCGACGGCACCGGCGGCAGCGTCGCGGCGACCGCTGAATCGAGCGCGGTGCTGACGCTCGGCGCGGCGTCTCTCTCCGCGACCGGATCGGGCGGGAACGGCGGCGACGGCGGGCTGGACGGCGCTGGCCCGGGTGTGCGCAGCCCCGGCGGCAACGGCGGGACGGGCCGTGGCGGCGGCACGACGCTCGCCACCGGCGGCCCGGCGACGGCAGCGATCGGCGGCGCGACCCTGGGCAGCGCGACGCTCGATGCGCGGGCGGTGGGCGGGGTCGGCGGCGACGGCGGCGGCAATGGCGGCAACGCCTTCGGCGGGACGGCCGTGGTGGACGCGACCGAGGCGCCGCTCACGGTCGGCGGCGCCGTCACGATGAACGCGGATGCGACCGCAGGCGGCTGGCGCCGGCTGTTTCCCTTCCGCGCCGGCAACGCTGGGGTGAATGGCAATGCGACCGGCGGCGAATTGATCGTCTCGGCCGGCCCGTTCGCGGCATCGGGTCCCGTGGGCTCGATCACGGCCGGCTCGATCACCGGCACGGCCAGCGCCTTCGACGCGATTGGAGTCAACGTCCCCGGACGGTGGCAGATCGACGCCGCCGATGGCGGCACCGTCACCGCGGCGACGATGAACTTCACCAGCGCCGCGACGGGCGCGCCGACCGGCCTGCCCGCGTCGCGCCTGCAGCCGCTCGGCGGCTCGATCGTCGCGACCGGCAGCGGCAGCTTCGACAGCGCCGGAGACCTGGAGGTCTTCGCGGGCACGAGCGGCAGCGTCCGGGGCGGCGACCTCAGCTTCCGCAGCGGCCGCGACATCCTGCTGACCCACGCCTCGCCTCCGGCAGGCGTCGCGACGGTCGACGGTGCGAGCCTGCTCTTCCGCGCCGCACGGACCTACTCCGCGCCGGCCGCCGCCTTCGTGCGCGGTTCCGCCATTGACATAGGTGCAGGTCTCGACGCGATCCTCGGCGCGACGACGAGCAGCGGCCCGCTCATCATCACCGCGGGGGGCACGACGAGCATCGTCGCTCCGGCCGCGGGGGCCTCCATCGCCGTGACGTCGGGCGACGTTTCGCTGGCAGCGGCGGGCCGCCTCGGCGATGCGAGCACCACCGGCAGCCTCAGCGTGACCGCGGCGCGGACCTACGCCGCCGCGCCTGGCAGCTCCGTGGCCGGCGGCAGCGTCGCGATTCGCGCGGGGACGAGCGCAACGCTCGCCGCCACCACTGCCGCAACCACGCTCACAGTCGAGGCGGGAACGACGGCGACTGCCGCCGGGCCGCTCCGGGGCCGCGACATCGCCGTGGCGGCCGTGCAGGACGTCGTCCTCGCGGCGGGCGGCTCGGTCGGCGATGCGGGCACGGCCACGGTGCTGCTGCAGGCGGGCCGCGACTATGCCGCCGCGGCGGGGACGCTGGTGCGGGGCGGCGGCATCGACATCCGCGCGGGCGGCAATGCCAGCCTGGCCCAGACGACCGGAGGCGGTGCGCTCGCCGTGGCGGCAGGGGGGAACGTCGTCGTCGCTGGGGCGGCGACGGCGGCGGACGTTCGCATCGTCGCGGCGCAGGATGTCTCGGTCGTCGCCGGCGGCTCCATCGGCGATGCCGGCACCGCTTCGACTCTCGTGCAGGCGGGGCGCGACTACGCCGCGGCGCCCGGCACGGTGGTGCGGGGCGGCAGCGTCGACCTCAGGGCAGGGCGCGACGCATTGCTCGCGCAGACGAACGCCGCCGGCCCGCTGAGCGTCTCCGCGGGCGCGACGGCTCGCATTCCCGCCCCGGCGACGGGCACGCAGGTGACCGTCTCCTCGGCCGACATCGATCTGCCGTCGGGCGGGTCGGTCGGCGGCGCCGCGACGACGCAGGTCTCGCTCCAGGTGCAGCCGAACGCCGGCGAAACCAGCCTGGGCGGCAGCGCGCAGGGACCGGGATATACGCTCACGCAGGCCGAGGCCGGGCGGATCCAGGGAAATCTTCTGGGGATGACGGCGCTCGGCGGGGCACTGGGGCCAGCCGCCTCCAGCCGGATCGTCGTGCGCGACCTGTCGCTGAGCGCGGCGGCGGTGGGCGCGTTCGAGGTGGCGACGCCGGGGACGGTGCGGGTCGATGGGGCGCTGCTGCTCGCCAATGCCGGGGCGGCCGGGCGGATCGGGATCGCCGCCGGCCAGCGGATCGAGGTCGCGGCGCCGGGGGGGGCCGTGCGGGTGCGCGACGGGAACGGCGCTCCGGCGGGGACGCTGACGCTGGCGGCGGCGGACATCTGGGTCGCCGATCCGGCGCTGCTCGGACAGCTGGCGGCGGATCCGGCCTTCGCGGGGCGCGACGCGGCGCTGCGCACCAATGGCGGCGCCGACACGCCGCGCGGTTCGATCGAGGCGGGCGGCGTGACGCTGGCGCCGCGCACGACCCTCTTCGTCCAGAACAGCGGCACGGCCGTCGATTTCGCCGGGGTCACCGTCGGCGCGGGCGGCCTTTCGATCCGGCCGTCGGGCAATCAGCCGGCTGCCGTCTACGCCTTCGGCCGGCGGCTCAATCCGGACGGCAGCTTCACGAGCAACATCCCCTTCTTCCTCCAGGTCGATTACGGCTTCGGCAATTCGGCGGGCTATACGAACGGCTCGGAGTTCAACCGCTGCCTGATCAACATCGGCCGCTGCGGCGCGCCTCTGCCGGGAGCCCGGGCGACGCCGAGGGACTTCGTGGCCGGCGCCTTCCCGATGCCGCCGCAGGAACCGCCGGGAGAGCCGCTCGACGAGACGGCATTCAGCGCCGAGCCGCTGATCGAGGAGCCGGTCACCAGCGGCGCGGATTCGACGCTCTGGATCGGCCCCGACGACGATGACGATGACGACGATGACGACGACGAGGGTAAGCAGTGAGATGATCCGCTCTTCCTCCGCCGCCGCCCTCACCGCACTGCTCGCCGTCGGCGGCGCTTCGGCGCAGACGATCAGCCTCGAGGACAGCTTCCGGATCGGCTCCGGCCCCGGCATCGTCTGCACCGCGCAGGTCGCGCCCACCGATCGCGCTCTCTCCGATATGTTCGACCGCGGCTATCGGATCGTCTGCCGCGACGCCGCGGCGCCGGTCGGCCGGGCCTATGCCCTGCGCACCCGCGGCGGCGACCCGGTGGCGCGGCTCGCCGCGGCCCGGCAGGCGGAATGCGCGGCGCCCGAACGGGTGGAGGTCGAGGGGCTCGGAGCGGTGGAGAGCCTCGATTGCCGGCTCGCCGACGGGGGCGCCGCCTGGCGCGTCTACCTCTTCCGGCGCGGCAACACCCTCTACGCGGCGGAAGGCCTCGGCGGATATGACAGTGCGTTGCGGCTGACGCTGCGCACCCTCGTCGCCGACCGCCCGGTCGCCGGGGAGGTGTCGGTCGCCACCACCGGGGCGGGCGACGCCGCCGCCTTCGCCCGCGCCCAGGCGGCGGCGCTCGACCCGCGCCGGGCGCTCGAGGAAGCCTATCGGCGCAACAATGCGGGAAGCTATGCCGAAGCGTCCGAATTCTTCGCGATCCTGAGCCGGGCCGAAGCGGCCGGGACGGGCCAGGCCGAGGCGCTGGTCAACCAGGCGCTCCAGCGATCGAATCTCGACAGCTTCGGCGAGGCCGACGCTTTGTTCGAGCAGGCTACCCCCCTGGTCCAGAACGATGCCGTGCTCGCGCGGCGGCTGCGCAATTACCGGGCGATGCATCTCCTCAACCAGCTCCACCCGGAAACCGCGCTGGCCGAGCTCGACCGGCCGCTGCCGCCCGGCGCGCGCATGCTGCCGCCGGCCGCCGCGGTCGACGCGGCCACGGCCGCGCGGCTCAGCCGCGAGACCGCTGCGGCGCGGCGCCTCGATGAAAGCGGCGGCGGCCTGACGGCGGAAGACAAGGTCGCCATCCTCGATGCGCAGGCGGAGCATCTGCGCGGCACCATCCACCGCATCGAGGGTCGCAGGAGCGAGGCCGAGGCGGCGCTGGAGGACGCCCACCGGCGGCTGGTCACGGTCCGCGGCGGGCGGGTCGCGTCGACCATCTGGATGCGGGCCCAGATCCTCGGCGAGCTTGCCGCCATCTCGGAGGCGCGGCGCGACGCCGCCGGGGCCGAGCGGCGGCACCGCGAGGCGGTCGCACTCCTCGCGACCGATTATCCCGGCTCGGCGGCCCTGCTCGCGGCGCAGGCGCGGCTTGCCGGCTTTCTCGCGCGCAGCGGCCGCACCGCGCCGGCCCTCGCCCTCTACAGCCAGGTCGTTGAGGCGAACGTCGCGGCGGGGAGCAGCTCGCCGACGCTGCGGCGCTCGCTCGCCCCCTATTTCGCGCTGCTCGCGGCGCACGGCGCCGACGCGGCAGCGGTCGCCGACATGTTCCGGGCGAGCCAGGTGCTCGTCCGTCCCGGCGTCGCCCAGACCCAGGCGGTGCTGGCGCGGGAGCTCAGCGGCGGCTCCGACGAGGCGGCGCGGCTGTTCCGGCAGTCCGTCTCGCTGACCAGGGACATCGAGCGCAGCCGCGTCGAGATCGCCCGCCTGGAAGGCGCAGAGGGAGCGGACCCGGCGCAGGTCGCGGCGCTCGGGGCAGCTTTGGCTGCGCTGGAGCGGGACCAGGCGGCGACGCAGGCGCGGCTCGCCGAGTTCCCCCGCTACCGTGCTGTGGCGAGCGGCGCGATGAGCATCCAGGAGCTCCAGCGGCTGCTCCGCCCGGGCGAGGCCTATTTCAAGATGATCGAAGCGGGCGACGCGGTCTATGCGATCTGGGCCACGCCCTCGAGCGTCCGGGCCTGGCGAGCCGAAGCGAGCCCGGCCGAGGTCGCGGCGGAGGTCGACGCGCTTCGCGCCACCATCTCGGTCGTCGAGAACGGCCAGACTGTCACCTATCCGTTCGACGTCGCCCGCGCCCACGCGCTCTACCGGCGCTTGTTCGCCCCGGTCGCGGGTGAAATGGCGGCGGTCCGCCACCTCGTCTTCGAGCCCGACGGCGCGATGCTGCGGCTGCCGCCCAACCTGCTGGTAACCGATGCGGCCGGCGTCGCCACCTACCGGGCGCGGGCGGCGGCGCCGGGCAACGACGGGTTCGATTTCACCGGCGTCTCCTGGCTCGGGCGCGAGCGCGACATCAGCACCGCCGTCTCGGCCCCGTCCTTCCGGGACGTGCGGCAGGTCGCCGCCTCGCGCGCGCCGCGCGAATATCTCGGCTTCGGCGAGAACGCGCCGGCTGGAAGCTTCTTCGCCCCGCCTTCGGTCACCACCGCGGCGGCGACCGGGGGCGGCGAGTGCAGCTGGTCGCCGGCGGTATGGGGGCGGCCGATCTCGGCCGAGGAGCTCCATACCGCGAGCCGGGTCCTTGCCGGCGGCAACCCGCAGGAGGCGGAAGTCGTCACCGGCTCCGCCTTCACCGACGACCGGATCAAGGCGCGGGACGACCTTGCCCAGTTCCGCATCGTCCACTTCGCCACCCACGGCCTGCTCCGCGCGCCGCGCGAGGACTGCCCGGCGCGGCCGGCGCTCCTCACCTCGTTCGGCGGCGCCGAGTCGGACGGCCTGCTCACCTTCGCCGAGATCTTCGACCTCAGGATCGACGCCGATCTCGTCATCCTCTCGGCCTGCGACACGGCCGGCGGCGCGAGCGCGGCGGCGACGCGCGAGGCGGGGATCACCACCGGCGGGGACTTCGCGCTCGACGGCCTTGTGCGCGCCTTCGTCGGCGCCGGCGGCCGTTCGGTGGTGGCGAGCCACTGGCCGGTGCCCGACGATTTCGACGCCACCAAGCGCCTCATATCCGGCCTGTTCGCTGCCTCGCCCGGCGTCTCCACCGCCACCGCGTTGCGGGGCGCGCAGCGGACGCTGATGGACGACCCGGCGACCTCCCATCCTTATTACTGGTCCGGATTCGCGATCGTCGGCGACGGCGCGCGGCCGGTGATCCCGGCCGGCGGCGGCGCGGCGGGCGCGCAGGGCCTCAAATAAGCCCTTTCTTTTCCGCCCGTTGTTGAGCAAAGCTGCCCGCCTCCTCAGCGGGCGGGGTTGCGTTGAATAAAGCCAGGCTCTTGTTGGCGGCCGTCGCTTGGACGGCGCTTGCGCTCGGCACGAGCGCGGGCGCGCAGACGACCGGCGCCGCACAGCCCGAGACCCCGCCGCCGGCGCCGCCCCTCGGCACCCAGCCGATCGTGCCCGACAGCCAGTTCGAGGAAGCTCTGCCGGAGCTCGATCCGGACCTCAGTCGGCCGCTCGAGCCGCTGGAGCC
>DASWMB010000174.1:0-5965 GCA_036399955.1 Allosphingosinicella sp.
CGGCGTAGTGGGCGCGCTCGGCGGCCGGGCGATCGACCGCAGCAGCGGCAGCCGTTACTCGCGCCGCGGCAGCGGCACCACCGGTGCGATCATCGGGGGTGCGCTCGGCGCCCTCGCCGGCCGCGCGGTGGACAAGTCCAACTGCCGCAACAGCGGCCGTTACTACCGCTAAGCTTTGAGTAAACCCTCCTGTGGCGTTTAGAGGGTTGCGGGGGCCGGTATTCCCAAGGGAGTGCCGGCCCCTTTGTTCGTCCGGGGCCCGTCTAGGGCGTGTCAAAGAGTGAGGCGAGCTGCTCGATCATCGTGCCGCCGAGCTGCTCGGCATCCATGATCGTCACCGCCCGCGAATAATATCGCGTCACGTCGTGGCCGATGCCGATCGCCATCAGCTCGACCGGCGAGCGGCCCTCGATCCATCCGATCACCTGCCTGAGGTGCCGCTCGAGGTAGGTGCTCGAATTCACCGACAGCGTCGAATCGTCGACCGGCGCGCCGTCCGAGATGACCATCAGCAGCTTGCGCTCCTCGGGCCGCGCGATCAGCCGCTGGTGCGCCCAGAGCAAGGCCTCGCCGTCGATATTCTCCTTGAGCAGGCCCTCGCGCATCATCAGGCCGAGATTCCTGCGCGCCCGCCGCCAGGGATCGTCGGCCTTCTTGTAGACGATGTGGCGCAGGTCGTTGAGCCGGCCGGGATTGGGCGGCCGCCCCTCCCCGAGCCACTTCTCGCGGCTCTGGCCGCCCTTCCAGGCGCGGGTGGTGAAGCCGAGGATCTCGACCTTGACGCCGCAGCGCTCGAGCGTCCTTGCGAGGATGTCGGCCGAGATCGCCGCGATCGAGATCGGCCGCCCGCGCATCGAGCCCGAATTGTCGATCAGCAGGGTCACGACCGTGTCGCGAAACTCGGTGTCGCGCTCGACCTTGTAGGAGAGCGAATGGGCCGGGTTGACGACGACCCGGGCGAGGCGGGCGGCGTCGAGCAGCCCCTCCTCCTGGTCGAAGTCCCAGCTCCTCGACTGCTGCGCCATCAGCCGCCGCTGGAGGCGGTTGGCAAGCTTGGTGACCGCGCTCTGGAGGTGGACGAGCTGCTGGTCGAGATAGGATCTGAGCCGGCCGAGCTCCTCCTCGTCGCAAAGCTCGCCGGCCTCGACGACCTCGTCGAAGCGCGTGGTGAAGACCTTGTAGTCGAACTGGGGCGGGAGGTCGGACAGCGGCCGGTTCGGGCGAGCGGGAACCGCGCCTTCCTCGCCTTCCTCGCCGAGGCCCTGCTCGGACATCTCCATGTCCTGCTCGGACCAGTCGCTCTCGGCCTCGCCGTCGCCGCCTTCGCCCTCTTCGGGCCGCATCTCGGCCTCGCCTTCGCCGCCGGCGTCCTGCTCGGCGTCGGCATCGTCGTTCTCGCCGCTCTCGCGCTCTTCCTCGCCCTCGCCCTCCTCGCCCGAGTCGGGATCGTCGTCGGGCACGACGTCCCCTTCGACCAGCTCGAGGTCCTGGAGCACGCGCCCCAGCATCTGGGCGAAGGCCGCCTGGTCGTCGAGCACCAGCGCCAGCGCGTCGAGATCGGCGCCGGCCTTGTCCTCCACCCACTCGGAAATCATGTCGAGCGCCGACTGCGCCGCTTCGGGGGGCGCCTCGCCGGTCAGCCGCTCGCGCACGATCAGCCCGATCGCGCTCGCCAGCGGCACCTCGTTCCTGTCCCGCGCCCGGGTCAGCGGATCCGTCCGCATTCGCATCTCGGTGAGCCGGCCGAGATTGGCCCGGACGCCCGCCATCGCCCGGGCGCCGAGCGCCTCGACCCGCGCCTGCTCGGCGGCGTTGAACACCGCCCTTGCCGTCTCGTCGGCGGGCGCGTTCCGGGCATGGAGCTGGACGTTGTGGTGCCTGAGCTTCAGCGCCGCCGCATCGGCGAAGCCGCGCGCCTCGGCGACCTCGCGCTCCGGCAGCGTCCGCCCCGGCATCGGCGCCTTGATCGCCTTGCCGCTCGTCCCCGGCGCCTCCGCCGTCAGCCCGAGCTCCACCTCATGGTCCCGCGCAATCGCCCGCGCCGCGCCGGCCAGCACCTGACGGAAGGAATCGAGAGGATTGTCGCGGTCGGCCACTTACCCTCTCCCTGCAGGGGAGAGGGGGGGACCCATTGCGCGAGCAATGGGGGGGTGAGGGCATGAAGCCGCCGCAGGCACCTTGAAGGTGCGTGCCCTCACCCTCCCACCCGGCTGCGCCGGGCGGGCCCCTCCCTCTCCCCTCCAGGGAGAGGGATCGCTCATCACGCCTTCGCCACGACGCTCTCCGGCAAATCCTTGCCGAAGACGCGCTGATAATATTCGGCGACCAGCGGACGCTCCGCCTCGTCGCACTTGTTGAGGAAGGTGAGCCGGAAGGCGAAGCCGACGTCGCCGAAGATGAGCGTGTTCTGCGCCCAGCTGATCACCGTGCGCGGGCTCATCACGGTCGAGATGTCGCCGTTGATGAAGCCCTGGCGGGTGAGGTCGGCGACCTTGATCATCCGCTCGACCTCCTGGCGGCCGCCGACATGGTCGTACTCGCCCGATTTGGCGAGGACGATCCGCGCCTCCGTCTCGGCGGGCAGGTAGTTCAGCGTCACGACGATGTTCCAGCGGTCCATCTGCCCCTGGTTGATCTGCTGGGTGCCGTGATAGAGGCCGGTCGTGTCGCCAAGGCCGATCGTGTTGGTCGTCGCGAACAGCCGGAAATAGGGATTGGGGCGGATCACCCGGTTCTGGTCGAGCAGCGTCAGCTTGCCCTCGGTCTCCAGCACGCGCTGGATGACGAACATCACGTCGGGCCGGCCGGCATCATATTCGTCGAAGACGAGGGCGACGGGATGCTGCAGCGCCCAGGGCAGCAGCCCCTCGCGGAACTCGGTCACCTGCTGGCCTTCGCGCAGCACGATCGCGTCGCGGCCGATGAGGTCGATGCGGCTGATATGCGCGTCGAGGTTGATCCGAATCGTCGGCCATTTCAGCCGCGCCGCGACCTGCTCGATATGGGTCGACTTTCCGGTGCCGTGATAGCCCTGGATCATCACCCGCCGGTTCTTCGCAAAGCCCGCGCAGATCGCCAGCGTCGTGTCCGGATCGAAGACATAGGCCGGGTCGAGGTCCGGCACCCGCTCGTCCGCTTCGGAGAAGGCGGGCACCTCCATGTCGCTGTCGATGCCGAACGCGTCGCGCACCTTGAGCACCCGGTCGGGCGCGGCCATCACCGTGGCGCCGCGGCTGGCGGGATCGACGTTGGACAGTTCGGACATCTCGGCTCTCGTGAAATCGGGGTTGTCAGGCGAAGGCGGGGCGGGACTTGAGCTGCGTATAGGCGTCGATCACGGCCTGCAACGCCTTCTCATGGCCGCGGTCGCCGCCATTGTGATCGGGGTGGTAGCGCCGCAGCAGGTCGGCGTAGCGGCGGCGCAGCGTGCGCCGGTCGGCGTCGGTGCCGAGACCGAGGACGCGCAGCGACTTCCTGTCGCTCTCGCTCAATTCGCGTCCGTCGGTGCGCGGTCCTTCGGCGGAGGCGCGGCGGAAGCGGGCGCCGATCGCGTCGAGCGGGTCGGTGAAGTCGGCCCAGCGCGGCGGCTCCCCGCCGCCGACGCTGGCGAAGGCGCGGGTCTCGCGGTCCCAGCCGCCATAGGGGTTCTGCGAGGCCGAGATCTCGTCGGCGCTCATCCCCTCGAAATAATTATAGCCCGAATTGAAGGCGCGGACATGATCGAGGCAGAGGAGGCGCCATTCGCCCGGGCCGTTGAAGCTCGGCCCGCGACCGGCGGGCGCGCGGAACTCGCCGGGCGCGGTGCAGCCGGCCTCGGCGCACAGGCCCTGCCCTTCGACCCGCCCGTGGAAGCGGCTTTCCCTACGCCCCGCACTCGCCAACGCTCGACTGCCCTTCTTCTCCAAAGCCCTCTATATAGGCGCCATGCCCGATGCTTTCACCGGACCCGTCGCCACGGAAATCGACAAACGCCTGCGCGAGGCGCTCGCTCCCGAAAGGCTCGAGGTGGTGAACGACAGCGCCCGCCACAGCGGCCATATGGGCGACGACGGCAGCGGCGAAAGCCACTTCACGGTCAGGATCGTCGCACCCTCCTTTGCCGGCATGAGCCGTCTCCAGCGCCAGCGCGCCGTTAACGCCGCCGTCGCCGACCTCCTGAGGGACCGGATCCACGCCCTCGCCATCGAAGCCAAGGCGCCGGGCGAATGACCTCCTCCCCCGAGCGGTGGGGATGAGCTAAGGCTGCCCGATGTCCGAAGACCTCATTCTCCAGACCCTCACTCCCGTCACCCACGATCTCGGCGGCTTCAAGGTCCACCGCACGCTCCCGCACAAGGAGCGCACCACCGTCGGCCCCTTCATCTTCTTCGACCAGATGGGACCGGCGCAGCTGCCGCCGGGCGAGGGCATCGACGTGCGATCGCACCCGCACATCAACCTCGCCACCGTCACCTATCTGTTCGCCGGGGCGATCGACCATCGCGATTCGCTCGGCACCTGCCAGACGATCGAGCCCGGCGCGGTGAACCTGATGACCGCAGGCCGCGGCATCACCCATTCGGAGCGGACCCCCGCCGGCCTCCGCGCCGGCGGGCCGGAGCTCAGCGGCATCCAGACCTGGCTCGCCCTTCCTGCCGCCAAAGAAGAGATCGACCCGGCCTTCGAGCATGTGCCGCAGCACCGCCTGCCGCTGGTGGAAGGGTCGGGCGCGGCGGCGCGGGTGGTGATGGGGACGCTCTGGGGCGCCACCTCGCCGGTCACCTGCCACAGCGAGACGATCTACGCCGACGTCCAGCTCGCTCCGGGCGGTTCGATGCCGATCGATCCCGGCGCCGACGAGCGGGCGATCTACCTCGCCGAGGGGCAAGCGAGCCTGGACGGCATCGCGCTCGATCCCGGCAGCCTCTACGTCCTGCGGCCCGGCACCGCCGCGACGCTGCGCTCCGGCGGCGGGGCCCATGTCATGCTCTGCGGCGGCGCGCCGCTCGACGGCCCCCGCCACGTCTGGTGGAACTTCGTCTCCTCGCGCCGCGACCGCATCCGCGAGGCGCGCGAGGACTGGAAGGCCGGCCGCTTCGCGCTTCCGCCCGACGACAGCGCAGAGTGGATCCCCCTCCCCGAAATCCCGAAGACGGTGAGCTACCCGTGAGCGACAATGCGGCGCCCGCCCCGATCGCGCCCGATGCATCGGCGCTCTGCGTCAGCTGCGGCCTGTGCTGCAACGGCGTGCTCTTCACCAATGCCCGGGCCGAGCCGCACGAGGTCCCCGCCGTCGAGGCGGCGGGCCTCGCCGTCAGCCAGGTCGGCGAGCGCCTCCAGTTCGCCCTCCCCTGCCGCCACCTCGACGACGGGAGCTGCGGCATCTACGAGCAGCGCTTCACCAAATGCCGCACGTTTCGCTGCGCCCTCCTGAAGCGGCTCGACAGCGGCGAGGTCCGCCTCGACGAGGCGCAGGCGACGGTGACGAGGGCGAAGCAGATGGTGGCCCGCGTCGCGGCGCTCGATCCGGCCGCGGCGCAGGCCGCCACCCGGGCGAAGCAGCGGGCTGCCGGCGCCGACGGCGCGCCGGGCGCGGACCCGGCGGCGCGGCGCCGCCTGTGGACCGAGTCGCTGGCGCTCGACATGTTCCTCGACCGCATGTTCCGCAACAGGAGCATGGTCCGCTTCCCGGGCCGCGCTGCGCCGGACGAGGGCGACCGATGACCCTCGAGCCCGAGCTCCGCCGCATCCCGCTCTCGACCGGCGTGACGCTCAACGTCGCGCTCGCCGGGCCCGAGGGCGCCGATCCGGTCCTCCTCCTCCACGGCTTCCCGGAATCGCACCGCACCTGGCGCAACCAGATCGCCGACCTTTCGCGCGACTACCGCGTAATCGCCCCCGATCAGCGGGGCTTCGCCGGCTCGGACAAGCCGGAGGGGGTCGAGAACTACCACACGGACAAGATCATCGCCGACGTGACCGCGCT
>DASWMB010000175.1:0-2407 GCA_036399955.1 Allosphingosinicella sp.
CGGCGGCGACGTCGAGCAGGCCGGTGAAGCTCGCCGTCGCCCTCGACTTGAGCTCGCCGAGCCGGGCGAGCTGGCGGCCCGGATCGAAGTCGGCGGCCTGGATTCGGACGTCGATCACAGCGCCCCCGTCGGCGGGAACAGGGCGACCTCGCGGGCGCCGAACATCGTCTCGTGACCGGCGGCGCGCTCGCCCTCGACAGCCGCCAGCACCGTGCCGCCGAGCCCCGCCTTGTGCGCCTCGCTCTGCTCCCGGAGCCAGGCGACGAGGTCGTCGATGGTGAGGACGTGGCTGGGCGTGTCGACCCGCTCGGTGTCGCGGCCGAGTGCGTCGCGGATCGCGCCGAAATAGAGGAGGTCGACGAGCATCGCGATCAGTCCATGTGCCTGAGGCCGACGCGCAGATAGTCCCAGCCGGTGACGAGGGTGAGCGCCGCCGCGCTCCACAGGCTGGCGAGGCCGACCATGTGCACCCACGGCCATTGCGGCACCGCTCCGGCGAGGATGAGGGCGCCCAATGCGACGAGCTGCAAGGTCGTCTTGTACTTGGCGAGATGGCTGACCGGGAGCGAGACGCGCAGGCCCGCCAGGAACTCGCGCAGGCCGGAGACGGCGATCTCGCGCAGCAGGATGACGAGGGCGGGAACGATGTGGAAGCTGTGGATGATCGGCACGCCGCTCTCGTTGCGGCTCGACACCAGCATGACGATGACGGCGGCGACCATGATCTTGTCGGCGATCGGATCGAGGAACACGCCAAGCCGCGAGACGGTCCCCTGGGCGCGGGCGAGATAGCCGTCGAAATAATCGGTGATGCCGACCAGGCAGTAGAGGACGAAGGTGATGCCATAGTCCCACCAGTCCGGCTTCCAGAGCAGGAAGACGAGGATCGGCACCGCCAGGATGCGCGACAGCGTCAGCAGGTTCGGCAAGGTCAGCACTGCGCCGAGCCCTTAGCGGCAAAGGGAAGGGATGGGGAGAGCGGTTCGTCAGGCGAGAGCGGCCAGCCTTGGCACAGCCGCACCCGTGCCACTTGCCCCTCGCCTCGGGCTCCGCTTATGAAAGCGGCCCCGACTGCCGGGGGGCGAGGATGTGGATGCCTGAGACCAGAACAGAACAGGCGTCCGCTTGCGCCGCTGCGTCCGCGCCGGAGAGGCGATGACGACCTCCGCCGTCGGGCTGCTCGCCAAGCGCCGCTTCCTGCCCTTGTTCGTCACCCAGATGCTGGGCGCGTTCAACGACAATCTGTTCAAGAACGCGATGGTGCTGTTCGTCGTCTACGAGGTCTATAACAGCGAGGCGGACGAGGCCTGGTTCAGCGCCGTCACCACCGGCGTCTTCATCCTGCCCTTCTTCCTGCTCTCGGCCTTGTCGGGCCAGCTCGCCGACGCGCGGGACAAGGCGAGGATCATCCGCATCGTCAAATTCTGCGAGATCCTGATCATGCTCGTCGGCGCCGTCGGACTCGCCATGGCCTGGCAGGGGATCGCCGTCCGCGCCGCGGCGATCCCGCTGCTGCTCCTCGCTCTGTTCGCGATGGGCGTCCATTCGACCTTCTTCGGTCCGATCAAATATGCGCTGCTGCCCCAGCATCTGAAGCCCGAGGAAGTGCTCGGCGGCACCGGCATGGTCGAGGCCGGCACCTACGTCGCGATCCTGGGGGGCACGCTGCTGGCGGGGATCATCTCGGTCCAGGCGGCGGCGGCGGCGGTGATCGTCATCGCCGTCATCGGCTATGCCAGCGGCCGCCAGGTGCCGCCGGCGCCGGCGATGGAGGAGGGGCACCGGATCGACCTCAACATCTTCCGCTCCTCTGTGAGGCTGATCGCGGCGACGCTGCACATCCCGCGCCTGTTCCTCGCCATCGTCGCGATCAGCTTCTTCTGGACGATCGGCGCGGTGCTCTTCATCCAGTTCCCGCCGCTGGTGAAGAACGTGCTCTATGCCGACCGCGAGGTGGCGAGCCTGTTCCTCGCGATCTTCTCGGTCGGGGTCGCGATCGGCTCGATCGCGGTCAACCGGCTGCTCAAGGGCGAGGTCTCGGCCCGCTACAGCGCCCCGGCCGTGCTCGCGATGGGCGTCTTCGTCGTCGCCTTCCACCTCGTCTCGGCCAATTGGCCGGAAAGCGACCGGCTCTACAGCGTCGGCGAGTTCGTCCGCCAGCCGGCGATTCTCGCCCTGCTCGGGTCGCTGTTCGGCATCGCCTTCGCCGGCGGCATGTTCGTCGTGCCGCTCTACGCCTTCCTGACGACGACCGTGCCCAAGGCGCAGGCGGCGCGGACGGTCGCGGCCAACAACATCGTCAATTCGGGCGCGATGGTGGTCGGCTCGATCCTCGCCATCTCGCTGTCGCTGATGGGCATCGCGGTCGAGGACCAGCTCCTGCTCGCGGCCGCCATGTGCCTCGTCT
>DASWMB010000176.1:0-3402 GCA_036399955.1 Allosphingosinicella sp.
CCCGACCGGGAGGGGAAACGCCTCAGCCCAATTGCCCGTGACAATGCTTGTACTTGCGGCCGGAACCGCAGGGGCAAGGTGAGTTGCGGCCGACCGGGGGCGCGTCCGCCAGCATGAGGTCGTCCGGGATCATCGGCTGACCGATCTGCAGCGGCGGCAGGCGGGAGAAGATCTGGCCGGTGTCGGCGTCGATATCCGCGCTGTCGTCCTCGCCCGTGAACGGATCGATATGGTGGGTGACGAAGTCCGGCATCTCGGGAAGCTCGGGCTCGGCCATCGTGAAGCTGGCGCGGGCAAGGACGGCGGTGACGTCCTCGCGGATCGCGGTCAGCATCCGCTCGAACTGGGCGAACGCCTCGTGCTTATATTCGTCGATCGGCTTCTTCTGCGCATAAGCGCGCAGGTGAATGACCTGGCGCAGGGCGTCGAGCATGGCGAGATGGTCCTTCCAGTGCTGGTCCAGCGACTGGAGGAGGACGCTCTTCTGGACCTGCTCGTAGGTGCCGGGCGGAAGCGCCGCCGCCTTCTCCTCGATCCGGGCGTCGGCCATCGCCTGGATGCGCTCGACGAACATCTCGGGCTCGACCGCTTCCTCCTTCATCCAGTCGTCGATCGGCGGCTGGAGGGCGAAGATCGCATCGACGCGGTCCTTGAGATGCTCGAGGTCCCACTGCTCGGGATAGGAATTGGGCGGGCAGGCTTCGCCGACGATGCCGTTCACAGTCTCGGTACGCATGTCGTCGAGGATGTCGGCGACGCTCTCGGCATCCATGATCTCGGCGCGCTGCTCGTAGATCACCTTGCGCTGGTCGTTCATCACGTCGTCATATTCGACGACCTGCTTACGGATGTCGTAGTTCCTCGCCTCGACCTTCTTCTGCGCGGTCTCGATCGCCTTCGAGATCCAGGGCGAGACGATCGCCTCCCCGTCGGCGAGGTTCTTGTTCATGAGGCGCGAGAACATCGTCTGCGGCCCGAAGATGCGCAGCAGATCGTCGTCGAGGCTCAGGTAGAAGCGGCTGAGGCCCGGGTCGCCCTGGCGCCCCGAGCGGCCGCGCAGCTGGTTGTCGATGCGCCGGCTCTCGTGGCGCTCGGTGCCGAGCACGAACAGGCCGCCGGCGGCGAGCACCCGCTCCTTCTCCTCGGCGACCTCGCGGCGGATCCGCTCGATCGCTTCCACCTTGCCGGGCCCGTCCTCCATCGCGCCGAGCTCGTCCTCGGTGCGGAAGTCGACATTGCCGCCGAGCTGAATGTCGGTGCCGCGGCCGGCCATGTTGGTGGCGATGGTGACCGCGCCGAAGCGGCCCGCCTGCGCCACGATATGGGCCTCCGACTCATGGTGTCGCGCATTGAGGACGGCGTGGGTGACGCCCTCGCGGTTGAGGAACTCCGATAGCAGCTCCGACTTCTCGATCGAGACGGTGCCGACAAGAACCGGCTGGCCGATGAGCTGCTTCTCCTTGATCGACTTCGCGATCGCGGCGAACTTGTCGTTCTGGTTCTTGTAGAACTCGTCCTCCTCGTCGATCCGGCGGACGGCCACGTTGGTCGGGATCGAGACGACGTTCATCTTGTAGATGTCGTAGAATTCGGCCGCCTCGGTCGCCGCCGTGCCGGTCATGCCCGACAGCTTCGGGTACATGCGGAAATAGTTCTGGAAGGTGATCGAGGCGAGGGTCTGGTTCTCGGGCTCGATCGTCACGCTTTCCTTGGCTTCCACGGCCTGGTGGAGGCCCTCGGACCAGCGCCGGCCCTCCATCATGCGGCCGGTGAACGGATCGATGATGACGACCTTGTCGTCCTTGACGATGTAATCGATGTCCCGCTTGAAGGCGACGTTGGCACGCAGCGCCTGGTTCAGGTGGTGGACGACCTGCGTGTTCTCGAAATCGTAGAGGTTGGAGCCGATCAGCAGCCCCTCGGCCTCGAGCAGCCGCTCCATCGCCTCGGTCCCCTCCTCGGTGAGGAGCACGCGCTTGTCCTTCTCGTCATATTCGTAGTCCTCGGCCGACATCTCCTTCACGATGCGGTCGAGCGAGATGTAGAGCTCGGACTTGTCGTCGGTCGGGCCGGATATGATCAGCGGCGTGCGCGCCTCATCGATCAGGATCGAGTCCACCTCGTCGACGATCGCGTAGTTGAAGGGCCGCTGGACCATCGAGCCCCGGTCGTACTTCATGTTGTCGCGAAGATAGTCGAAGCCGAGCTCGTTGTTGGTGGCATAGGTGATGTCGGCCTCATAGGCCTCGCGCCGCTGGAAGTCGGGGAGGTTCGGGACGATCACGCCCACGCTCATGCCGAGGAAGCGGTAGACCCGGCCCATCCATTCCGCGTCGCGGCGGGCGAGATAATCATTCACCGTGACGACGTGGACGCCCTTCCCCTCGAGCGCGTTCAGGTAGACGGCGAGCGTCGCGACGAGGGTCTTGCCCTCGCCCGTCTTCATCTCGGCGATCTCGCCGCGGTGGAGGACCATGCCGCCGATCATCTGCACGTCGTAGTGGCGCTGGCCGAGCGTCCGCGTGGCGGCTTCGCGGACGGTCGCGAAGGCTTCGGGGAGGATGGCGTCGAGGCTCTCGCCTTCGCCGAGGCGGGCGCGGAAGATCTCCGTCTGGCGGCGCAGCTCGTCGTCGGTCATCGCCGAGATGGTCGATTCGAGCGCGTTGATCTTCTCGACGGTGCGGCGCGCGGTGCGCACATAGCGGTCGTTCGAAGACCCGAAAATGGCTTTGGCTAATCCGCCGAGCATGGGCGTTCCTAATCTCGTGAATATCGGGCTTGCACCCGGGGCGTGCCGCCGCCCCCCGCGCAAAATGACCCCGGCGATGTAGGTTCGGCACCCGATCAAGTCAATTGACGGCCGCCCCCGCGCCTCCTAGCGGCGCCCCATGGCGGACGAGGGAAAGACCGGCGGCTGCGCCTGCGGAGCGGTGCGCTACAAGCTGCTGAGCGAGCCCTATGACTGCGGCTGGTGCCATTGCCGGACCTGCCAGCTCAACTCGGGCGCGCCGGGGATGGTGTTCGCCTCGGTGCCGGACGGCGACCTCGTCTGGACGAAGGGGCAAGAGCACGTCCGAACCTTCCGCTCGAGCGGCTTCGGCAGCCGCGCCTTCTGCGCGGAGTGCGGCACGCCGTTCCTGATGAAGGTCGATCATCAGCCGGAGACGGTCGATTTCAGCGTCGCCACCCTTGACGATCCGGACGCGGTGGCGCCCGGCTTCCACATCTTCTGGGCGAGCCGGATCGGCTGGTTCGACCCGGCCGACGACCTGCCGCGCCACGACCGCTTCCGGCCGGACACACGCGGGCTGGAGGGGACGGAGCCGCCGGGCTAGCGGCGGGTCGGGACCGGCGCGGGCACGCTCAAGGCAATATCTGCGGGCGGCGACCAGGTGAACGCCG
>DASWMB010000177.1:0-4086 GCA_036399955.1 Allosphingosinicella sp.
CTGGTGGACCCGCTTCCCGCCGCCCGCCGGTTTCGACGGCGACGAGGAAGGCGAACCCGAAGACTATGACTACAAGCGGACCTTGACCGACGCCGAGCTGGCGGCGGTCGAGGCGGAGCAGGCCGAGGAGCGCGCCGGGGAGCTCGCCCGGGAAAGGGCTCGGCGCGATCTCTATTTCGGGTTCAGCGGCGACGCCCCCAAGGCGGAGATTTTTCCGCCCAGGGAAGCTGAAACTTATGGAACTTCCGTTCAGCTTCCGGCGGATTCGCCCGGGGTGAAAGAGGCGAGCGGCGTCTCGCCCGGATGCCAGCCCGGGCTCCCGCACGTGCCGCCGGACCATTCCCCCGGGCCGTCGCGCGGCCCGAGGATACGCAGGCTATGAGATCGCCGCGCTCCGCCGATCGGCCAGGCTCAGCGCGTCGCGTTGTAGCGGAGCTGCTCCTCGCTGAGCTGGAAGCCGATGAGGACCTCGAAGCTGGCACGCTGGACGGCGGCGCGAACGGCGGGGTCCGCCATCGGATCGACGGCGGCGTCGGCATCGCCCGGCCGGCGCTCGCGGGTGATCTGGCGGCGGATGTCCTCGGGGAGGCGGGCGGCGGCGCTCTGCACCTGGGCGCTCGCCGTGCCGCTGGCGCTGGCGCGGTCCTGGCCGGCGGCGAAGCGGAGGACGACGTTGCCGAGGCTCTTCGAGACGACGTTCTGGCCGGCCTGCACCACCGTCGCATAATAAGGCACGACGACGTCGCGCGCGGCGGCGGCGTCGCGGCGGCGGGCATGGACGTCGAAGCTGACGCCGGTGACGATGTTCGCGCCGGTCTCGTCGCAGGTGCTGCGCACGTTGGTCATCGCCGCGACGACGTCGATGGCGGTCGCATCGCGGCTCTGCGGCGGATCGAACAGGGTGATGTCGCCGGTGGGCGCCGCGATCGCGACGGAGGGGCAGGCGCTGTACGTCGTGATGACGCCGGTGGACGTGATCTCGCCCTCGCGCGAGCAGCCGATGAGACTAAGGCCGATGAGGGCGGCGACGGCCGCTTTGGGCTTGAACACTGTCTGGATACCTCGAACTTTCGCGCGGACGCTCTATATGCCGTGGATGCCCCCTATGGCACGCGGCGGATCATAGGAAGCGGGTTTCAAGCGCGCAAGCAATGCAATAGGCGAACCGGGATGCCCAGTGCGAAGCCCCCCCTCACCCTGCTCATCGCGGCGCCGCGCGGCTTCTGCGCGGGCGTCGACCGCGCCATCCGCATCGTCGAGCTCGCACTCGAGCGCTACGGCCCGCCGGTCTACGTCCGCCACGAGATCGTCCACAACAAGTTCGTCGTTGACGGCCTGCGCGCCAAGGGCGCGGTGTTCGTGGCCGAGCTCGATCAGGTGCCGGACGGCGTGCCGGTCGTCTTCTCGGCGCATGGCGTCCCGAAGTCGGTGCCGGCGAGCGCGGCCGCGCGCGGCCTCGATTTCCTCGACGCGACCTGCCCGCTCGTCTCCAAGGTCCACCGCCAGGCCGAGCGTCTGATCGAGCAGGGGCGCCACATCCTGTTCGTCGGCCATGCCGGCCATCCCGAGGTGATCGGCACCTTCGGCCAGGTGCCGGAAGGCTCGATGAAGCTGATCGAGACGGCGGCGGACGCGGAGGCGTTGCAGCCGGCGGATCCGGAGCGGCTCGCCTTCCTCACCCAGACGACGCTCTCGGTCGACGACACGGCCGCGATCCTCTCGATCCTGAGGCGCCGCTTCCCCTCGATCCAGGCGCCGCGGAGCGAGGACATCTGCTATGCGACATCGAACCGCCAGGGCGCCGTGAAGGCGATCGCAGGCCGCTGCGAGGCCGTCCTCGTGATCGGCGCGCCGAACAGCTCGAACTCGGTGCGCCTCGTCGAGGTCGCCGAGCGCGAAGGGACGCCGGCCCGGCTGGTCGGCCGCGCGGACGAGATCGACTTTTCCTGGCTCGCCGGCGTCCGCACCCTCGGCATCACCGCCGGCGCCTCGGCGCCCGAAGTGCTGGTGCGCGAGGTGGTCGACGCGCTCGCCGAGCGGTTCGAGGTGGTGGAGGAGCCCGTCGAGGGGGTGGAAGAGCGCATGGTCTTCAAGCTCCCCCCCGGCTTGCAGGCCGCCTGATCCATGTCGGCTGCGTGCCCCCCCTCTCCGTTCGGGCTGAGCTTGTCGAAGCCCTGCCCTTCACCGTGCGCGCGCGCCGAAAAGAAGGACAGCCCCCTTCGACGCCGCCTGCGGCGTCGCTCAGGACAGGCTTCGACAAGCTCAGGGCGAACGGAGTTCAAGTGAACGTCCCGCCCGAAGTCGAGATCTTCACCGACGGCGCCTGCAAGGGCAATCCGGGTCCGGGCGGCTGGGGGGCGGTGATCCGCTCCGGCGCGCACGAGAAGGAGCTGTCGGGCGGCGAGCCCGAAACCACCAACAACCGCATGGAGCTCCTCGCCGCGATCCGCGCGCTCGAGGCGCTGAAGCGGCCCTGCAGCGTCGTCGTCCACACCGACAGCGTCTATGTGAAGGACGGGATCAGCAAGTGGATCCACGGCTGGCAGAAGAACGGCTGGCGGACGGCCGACAGGAAGCCCGTCAAGAACGCCGAGCTCTGGCAGCAGCTCCTCGAAGCGGCGCGGCGGCACACGATCGACTGGCGCTGGGTGAAGGGCCACAGCGGCCATCCCGAGAACGAGCGGGCGGACAGGCTCGCCTGTGCGGCGGCCGATCAGTTCCGGAAGCGGCCGGGGGTGTAGTGGCGGGGGTCCAGCCCCGGCTCGACCGCGCGGCCGAGCAGCAAGGCGGCGCCGAGCCGGGCCGCGGCCGGCGCGGTCTGGATGCCGAAGCCGCCCTGGCCGGCGAACCAGAAGAAGCCCTCCGCCGCCGGATCGAAGCCGTAGACCGGAAGCCGGTCCGGCGCGAAGCTCCTGAGGCCTGCCCAGCTCCGCTCGACCCGCTCCACCTTCCAGTCGACCACCCGCTCCAGCCGGTCGATCGCCAGGGCGACGTCATACTCCTCCGCCGCGCAGTCGCAGGGCTCGCACGCCGTCTCGTCATGAGGGCTGAGCCACAGCCGCCCGCCGGCCTCCGGCTTGAAGTAGAAGCGCCCCCGGGCGTCGATCACGAGCGGCAGGTCGGCCGGCACCGGTGGATCGACGCGGAGCTGCGCAAGCGTCCGGCGATAAGGCCGAATGCCGAGCTGCGGGACCGAGCAGGCGGATGCCACCGGGTCGGCCCAGGCGCCGGCGGCGTTGACCAGCCTCGCAGCCTCGAAGCCGCCGCCGCGCGTCCCGATGTGCCACACCCCCCCGCGCCGCTCGGCCCGCTCGAGCGCGGCCGAAGCGACGAGCCGGGCGCCGGACCGTTTCGCCGCCGCCAGATAGGCGCCGTGCAGCCGGGCGACGTCGATGTCGGCGCAGCTCGGCTCCCACAGCGCCTCGCTCCACCCGCCGCGCAGGCCCGGGACCCGGCGCCGAAGCTCGTCTCGCCCGAGTCGCTCCAACGGAACGGACGAGTCTGCGAACTCGCGCTCGAGCGCGTCGAGCGCGTCGAGCGCCGCCGCTCCACCCTCGTCGGCGAGGTGGAGCGCCCCGCGCGGCCTCAGGAAGCCGCCGTCTTCAAGGAAGCGGCCGGAGGCGGTGGTGAGCGGCTGGACGAGCGGCCCGCCATAGCTCTCCGACCAGAAGGCGGCGGAGCGGCCCGTCGAATGGTGGCCGGGATGCTCCTCCGCCTCGATGAGCAGCACCGAGACGTGCGGCGCGAGCTCGGCGGCGAGGCTCGCCCCCGCCATGCCGGCGCCGGCGATGGCGACGTCGAAGCGGGTCACGCGGGGGCGGCTTCGTCGAGGAAGCCGTCGATCGCGGCGTGCGCCTCGAGGCGAACCGCGTCCGCCTCGCGCAGGATCTCGTGGCCTGCGCGCTCGAACATCCTGAGCCGCGCGTTCGGGAGCAGGGCGGCGGCGCAGCGGATGGCGGCGGCGCTGACCAGCCGGTCGGTCTCGGTGCCGAGCAGCAGCACCGGCGTCCGGACCTTGCGCAGCCGCTCCCCGGTGAGGCGCGCGCACGAACGGAAGGCGGCCTCCAGCCAGCCCCAGCTCGGCGC
>DASWMB010000178.1:0-12899 GCA_036399955.1 Allosphingosinicella sp.
CGGGCTCTGGCCCGGACCGACGGCCACGCTGCCATGCATGTTCGGCAAGGCGAAGGTGCTCTGGCCGTTGCCGCCGAAATAGGTGCCGAGCAGCGAGAAGAGGGCCGTGTTCTGGGTAATCGACATGATCTGCCCCTCGCACCACGTCCAGTTCTTGGGCGGGAAGGTGTAGGGGAAGATGCGGATTTCCGCGGTGAACGGATCGGACATTGCCGGAACTCCTACGTGGGCTGCGGAAACTCGCCGTAGAGCGAGATGATGTAGTGGATGCCGACATAGGGCTGCATGTTGTCGTGCGGCTGACTGCCGCCGACCGGCGCGACCATCGATGCCGCCAGCGGGATCGTCGGGCTCGCGCTCTGGTAGAGGCTCATGGCGGACGATTCGGCGACCATGTTGCCGGTCGGGTTCGGGCTGTTGCCGACGATGCCCGCCCCGAGCATCGGATGGGTGTGAGCGGGGATCTGGGCGACGGTGAGGGTCACCGATTCGGCGCCGCCGGTGCTGGCGAGGACGTAGCCGTTGCCCTGGTGGATCGGCACCCGGCCGCGCAGGTCCGGAAGGTTGAACGTCTCCTGCCCGTCGCCGCCATAGCGGGTGCCGAGCACGTAAAAGAGGCCCTCGTTCTCGGAGATCGGCATGGCCTGACCGTCGCAATACGCCCAGCCGGCGGGCGGTCTCCAGTGCGGCCACAGCCGGATTTCACCGATATAGGGCATGGGCGGGCCTCTTAATTCTGAGAGGGGAAGATGCCGGTGAGGGCGATCACGAAGGTGAGCGTGAGATAGGGCTGCATGTTCTCGTGCGGTTGGGCGCCGCCGGTGCTGGCGACGGTCGCGGCGTTGAGCTGCACGAGGCTGGCCGGCGCGGCGTAGGGATTGGCCGGCGCCATGCGGGCGAGCAGGTTGCCGCCCGGGACCGGCGAGGTTCCGGTGCTCGAGGACGCCGTCGAGACGAGGATATGCTGCGGCAGCTCGTTGAGGCTCAGCGTATGCTGGGTCGCGCCGCCCATTTCGCCGCGGAGGTTGTGGCTGTTGCCCACGCCCATTGCGACGCGGCCGCGAAGGTCGGGGAGCCCGAAGGTGGTCTGGCCGTTGCCGCCGAAGTCGGTCCCGAGCAGCGAGAACAGGGGCTGGTTCTGGTTGATCGGCAGGAGCTGGCCGTTGCACAGCGCCCACCCCTTCGGCGCATACTCGACGGTGACGATCTTGATCTCGCCGAGAAAAGGTGTCTCCATTGTCGCTTTCCCCCCGCGATCGACTTCGCGAGGCGGAGTCATACAGCAGGAAAGCGGAAATGAAACTGGCCGCCGGTCACGGCTTTACGGTGACAGCACGCCGCCTATTGTACGGAATCCGCCGGAGCGCGCGGCTAAGCCATTGAAAAGGCTTCGCTAAAAAAACTGCGCGCGCAACATCGTCCGACGCTCGCCGGGGGAGCCGAATGTCGCGCGCGCGCCCGCTCGTCAGGGCCGCGCGGGGTAGACGCCCTGCATGGCGATGCAGAAGTTCGAGACGAGATAGGGCATCATGTTGTTGTGCGGTGCGCCGCCCTGCCCGTCGCCCCCGCCCGCCGGCGTCGTCATCTGCGGCGACATCTGGACGGCGCCGGGAGGGGCCGGGCCGTAGACGGTGCCGGCGCTCGCCCGCGCGAAGCTGTTGGCTGCGGGGCGCGTCCGGTTGCCCGCCACGTTCGAACCCTGGACCATATGGGTGTGCGCCGGCATCTCGCCGACGGTCACCTGCACCGTCTCGGTGCCGCCGGCCTCGCCGAGGTCGTGAATGCTGAGCCCCGGCCCCTGGCCCGGATGCATCGGCGCCGAGCCCTGGAGCCTGGGCAGCGCGAAGCTATTCTTGCCGTCGCCGCCATAGGTGGTGCCGAGCAGCGAGAACAGAGCCGTGTTCTGCCGGATCGGCAGCACCTGCCCGTCGCAGGTGGCCCAGCCGCTGGGCGCGAAGGTGAAGCCGAATATGCGGATTTCGGCGACGAAAGGGTCAGCCATCTCGAGGCTCTCCTTAGCTTGGGGTCGGATGGATGCCGAACAGCGAAATGATGAAGTTGACGCAAAGATAGGGTTGCAGATTGTGGTGCGGCTGGCTGCCGCCCACCGCCGAGAGCATCTGCGGGCCCATCGGCGCGGTCGGATTGGCGCTCTGGAACATGCTGATCGCCGAGGACTCGCCGGGCACGTTGTTGCCCGGATTGGGATCGTTGGCGACCGAGTTCGAGCCGAGCATGGTGTGGTTGTGCACCGGGATCTGCTGGACCGTGAGGGTCACCTCCTCGACGCCGGCGGCCTCGGCGAGGATGTAGTTCTGGAGGCCAAGCCCCTGCCCCTGGTGGATCGGGATGCGGCCGCGAAGATCGGGCAGCCCGTACGTCTCCTGCCCGTCCCCGCCATAGGTCGTGCCGATCACGAGGAAAAGCGTGTCGTATTCCACGATCGGCAAGATCTGACCATCGCAGAACATCCAGCCGGCGGGAGCGAAATTGCCCCCGAACATCCTGATCTCGCCGATATAAGGCTGTGCCATGTCGCCGCCCCCTCAGTTGCGCGATGGAAATATGCCCTGAAGGGCGATGCAGAAGCTGAGCGTCAGATAGGGCTGCCGGTTCTCGTGCGGCTGCGATCCGCCGGTATTGGTGATGGAATTGGCGTTCATCGCCGCCAGCGCAGTCGCGCCGATATAGGGATTGGCGGGCGCCGCGCGCGCCGGCACCTGGCCCGCCGGGACGGGCACGGTGCCGTCGTTCGACGTGCCGGTGACCATGTGCAGATGGCCCGGCATCTCGGGGATGCTGAGGGTATGCATTTCCTCGCCGCCGCGCTCGCCCTGGAAATGCCCGTTGCCGACATGGAGCGGCGTTCGGCCGCGATAGTCGGGGAGCGCGAAATTCAAACGCCCGTCGCCGCCATAGGTCGTCCCCAGCAGCGAGAACAGCGCCTGGTTCTGGTTGATCGGCAGCGGCTGGCCGTTGCACAACGCCCAGCCGCGCGGCGGGAAGTTGAACGACATGATACGCATTTCAGCAAGAAATGGATCGGCCATACCGCCCCCCTCCCTCCGAGTTCGAAGACGATTCATACAAGAAGTGCCGGAAAAGAAAAGGCCTGCTGAACTCATCGATTAGCAGATACAACATGTTTACTCTCACCGAAAAACGAACATACTATTACTTAAGTGGTTGAAAAGACCGGAGCTAAGTCTGCTCGTCTAATCGATCCATATCGGACCTATCTTGCTAAGCTCTTGAAAAGTGGAAGCGATCAGCGCGGCGGGAAGGTCGCGACTTCGGAGAAGAGCGGCGCCTCCGCCCCGCCGATCACCGCCTCGCCTTCGACGCTGAGCCAGACATGCGCCTTGAGCTGCGAATCCTCCCGCGCGATGCCGTAATGGAGCGTCGAGGGGATGCCGCGCCGGGCGAGCATCGCGCGCAGCGCGAGCGCCGATTCGAAGCACAAGGCGCGCCACGGCACCCGGCGGCACCAGGCGCGGACGGCTGCGCGGGCGCGCACGACCTCGCCCTGCCGCTCGCCGCCCCGGCTGCGCACCCGCGGCGCGGCGACGACGCGCGGAAAGGGGAGCAGCCGGATCGCGACCGAGGCGGCGACGACAGAGACGATCGTCTCCGCGTGCAGAGCCAGCTGCGCCGGCGCGAGCCGCCGCTTCAGGGATCGTGCCGCCTTGGCCATCGCGCGGCAGTAGCGGATCGCGGCGGCGGCGGGCAATGTTCAACGCCAAGCGCCTCCGCTACAGCCCGCTCATGCATCTCCAGCGCGCGTTCCAGCTCCTGTGCCTGTGCTGCCGCTGGCCGCGCACGCCCGCGCTCGAGGCGGAGATCGGCAGCGCAGTTGCCGCCGGAGAGCCGACCGACTGGGATCTCCTCGTCGCGATGGCGGCGCGGCACCGCGTCGAGCCGCTGGTCCACGATGCCCTTCGCCGCGCCGGCGTCGCCGTGCCTGCAGCAGCGGCGGAGCGGCTCGCCGCCGCCGCCACGGGTGTCGCGCGCCGCAACCTCTCGCAGGCCGCGGAGGCGCTGCGCCTGTCCGAGCGGCTGCAGCGCGCGGGGCTCGCCCACCTCTTCGTCAAGGGCGTGACGCTGAACCTGCTCGCCTACGGCACGCTGGCGCTGAAGCATTCCTCCGACATCGACCTCCTGGTCGAGCCGGAGGGCTATGCCGAAATCTGCCGGATCCTGATCGAGGACGGCTATCGCTGCACCCACCCCGGCGTCCACGATGTCCCGGCGATCGTCGCTTATGCGGCGGCGGAGAAGGACAGCGTCTGGCGCTCCGACGCGCGCAGCGTCACCCTCGAGGTGCACCAGCGGCTCACCGCCAACCCGATGCTGCTCCCCGCGCTCGGGGCCCGCTCCCCGGCGCAGGGCGTGACCATCGCACCCGGCGTGGCCTTACGCACGCTCGCGCGGGACGAGCTGTTTGCCTATCTCTGCGTCCACGGCGCCCTCACTGCCTGGTCGCGGCTGAAATGGCTCGCCGATCTCGCCGCCTTCATCTCGAGCGAGGACGAACGGGGCATCGAGCGCCTCTACCGCCGCGCGGCGGCGCTGGCGCCGCGCCGCGCCGCCGCGCAGGCGCTGCTCCTCGCCCACCGCCTCCTCGCCTTGCCGCTTTCGGGCGCGCTCGAGGCGGAGCTGCGCGCGGACAGGGTCACCCGCTATCTGGAGCGCGCGGCGCTGGCGACGATGACCGGCGGCGGCGCGGTGCGGGAGGTGAGCGACCAGCCCTTCGGCCCCGCACGGCTCAACCTGTCGGTGATGATGCTGCAGCCGGGCTGGCGCTACAAGGCCGCCGAGCTCGGCCGCAAGCTCCCCCATGTGCCGCGGGCGCTGCGCGGCGCCTTCAGCGCAGCTCGGGCGTCCTGAACGGCACGCCGCCTTTCATCACCAGCCGCACCCGCCGCACCGCCGCGATGTCGCGCGTCGGATCGCCTTCGACGGCGACGAGGTCGGCGAGCAGCCCGGGGCGCACCGCGCCGCGGTCGCCGAGGCCGAACATGCGTGCATTGCCGGACGTCGCCGCGATCAGCACCTGTGCCACCGGCATGCCATAGGCAGCCATCAGCTCCATCTCGCGGGCATTGTCGCCGTGAGCGTAGACGCCGACGTCGCCGCCCATGCAGATGTCGACGCCGCTCGCCAGCGCGGCGGCGAAGCTCGCGCGCTTGTCCCGGATCGCCTGCGGCTCGGCCGCGGCGCCGTTCCAGCCGCGATAGCGGGCGATCGCGTCGGATGCCGCGAGCGTCGGGCAGAAGGCGACACCGCGCGCGCGCATCAGCTGGAAGATCTCGGCCGTACCCTCATTGCCGTGCTCGATCGTGTCGGCTCCGGCTTCGACGGCGCGGCGCATCCCCTCCGGAGTGCTCGCGTGCACTGCGACCTCGCGGCCCGCCGAATGCGCAGCCTCGATCGCGGCGCGCAGCTCGTCGAGCGAGAAGGTCGGCCGGCTCTGCTCGCCGGGGCGCCAGCGATAGTCGCCGTAGAATTTCACCACGTCCGCGCCGCCGCCGATCTGCCGCCGCACCGCCGTCACCAGAGCCGGCCCGTCCGCCTCCTCCGCGCCGAGCACCGGCGCTTCGGGGTTCGTGCCCTTCGGTCCATAGCTGCCGGTCGCGACCAGAGCGCGCGTCGCAATCAGCATGCGTGGGCCAGG
The DNA here is from genome assembly GCA_036399955.1 of Allosphingosinicella sp. GTDB lineage: Bacteria > Pseudomonadota > Alphaproteobacteria > Sphingomonadales > Sphingomonadaceae > Allosphingosinicella. The sequence goes on from DASWMB010000178.1 coordinate 5,675, forward strand.
CACGATCCCCTGGGCGATCGCCTCCCTCAGGCCGACATCGGCATAGCCGGCGCCCTCGGTGCCGAGGTCGCGGACCGTGGTGAAGCCCGCCATGAGCGTTGCGCGGGCGTGGTTGACGGCGCGTGCGGTGCGCAGCGATTCCGGCTCGCGCAGCACCTGATCGTCCCAGCTCGTCTCGTTGTACGGGTGGAGAAAGAGGTGCGAATGACCCTCGATCATGCCCGGCATCAGCGTCATGCCGGGCAGCTCGATCACCCGCGCGCCCGCCGGCGCGGCGAGGTTCGGCCCCGCCGCCTCGATCCTGTCGCCGCGGACCAGGACCGCCCAGCCCTCGTGCGCCCGCGCACTAACGCCGTCGAACACCCGCGCCGGGCGAAGCAGCAGGAGCGCCTGCGGCTCCTGCGCGGCGGCGGGAAGCGAGGCGAGGAGCATCAGCAGGAGAGCGATGAGGCGCATGGAAAATCCTTCGCGCTCCGGCTAGGCCAAAGGCTCGCCGGCCCGCAAGGAGGTTGTCGCCGAAGTGATTGACAGGAGCGCGCAGAACCGGGGGACGGCCGAGGTCCGCGAGGCGCATCGGTTCGACGCCGCGCGCCTTCACGAATGGTTATGCGTGCATGTGGATGCCTATGCAGGACCCCTCCAGGTCGAGCAGTTCAAGGGCGGCCAGTCGAACCCCACCTACAAGCTCGTCACGCCCGGCCGCTGCTACGTGCTGCGCCGCAAGCCGCCGGGCAGGCTCCTCCCCGGCGCCCATGCCGTCGACCGCGAATACCGGGTGATCAGCGCCCTTCACGCCCAGGGCTTTCCCGTCGCCCGCACCTACGCCCTCTGCCTCGACGAGGCGGTCATCGGCACCGCCTTCTACGTGATGGAGATGGTCGAGGGCCGGATCTTCTGGGACCCCGCCTTTGCCGAGGTGCCGCGCGACGATCGGCCCGCCTACTTCGATGCAATGAACGCGACGATGGCGCAGCTTCACCTCATCGACGCGGAGGCGGCGGGGCTCGGCGACTATGGCAAGCCGGGCAATTATTTCGCGCGCCAGATCGCCCGCTGGTCGCAGCAATACCAGGGCGACGCCGAGGCCGGCCGCGTTGCCGCCATGGACCGCCTCGTCGAGTGGCTCCCCCGGAACATCCCGCCCGACGAGCCGCAGCCCCGCATCATCCACGGCGACTTCCGCTGCGACAACATGGTCTTCCACCCGTCCGAGCCGAAGGTGCTGGCCGTGCTCGACTGGGAGCTCTCGACCCTCGGCCACCCGCTCGCCGACTTCAGCTACCATCTGATGATGTACCGGATGCCCGATGCGCTGGGCGAGAGCGATCTCGCGGCACTCAACATCCCGTCCGAGGCCGATTACGTCGCCGCTTACTGCCGGCGCACCGGCCGCGAGGGCATCGCGCACCTCGACTTCTACATGGCGTTCAACCTGTTCCGCCTCGCCGGCATCGTCCACGGCATCAAGGGCCGGATCGCCCGCGGCACCGCCGCCTCCGCGCACGCCGCCGAGATGGCGAAGCGCCTCGAGCCGCTCGCCGACCTTGCCTGGGCGCAGGCGCAGAAGGCCGGCGCCGCCTAGGCCCCTGTTCAGCCTCTTCCTTTCGCTTTAGTCTCGCCTCCGGAACGAGGGGGCAGGATGGCGGACGGCGCGGCGCGAGGCTCGACGACGGACCGGCTGCGCCGCGCGCTGAAGCAGATCGGCGCGGCGAGGATCGCCCTCACCTTCCTCTTCCTGCTCGCCGGCCTCTGGATCGCGCGCGCCAGCTGGCAGCTCCCGCTGGCCGGCGACGCCGAGCGCGCGCTCTACGACCTGCGCTTCTTCCAGACCGCCGAATTGGCCGCCGAGCAGGACCCGCGCATCGTCCTCGTCACCTATGACGACGACACCTTGCGCCTGCTCGAGAAGCGCTCCCCGCTCGATCGGGCGATGCTCGCCCGCGCGCTCGCCGCGATCGACGCGATGAACCCGCGCTCGATCGGCATCGATATCCTGATCGACCAGCCGCAGCGCGAGGACGAGGAGCTCCTGCGCACCTTCCGCGCGCTGCGCACCCCCACCTTCCTCGGCTATGCCTCGAGCGCGGTCAACGAGGCGCAGATCGGCTACGAGCAGGACCAGTTCCTGCGCGAGTTCCTGCAGCAGCTCAAGGGCAGCCGCGTCCGCCCCGCCAGCATCCGGATGGAGACCGACCAGAACGACAATGTCGTCCGGCGCTGGCCGCAGCTTCGGGCTGGCCTGCCGACCTTCCTCTCCAACGCGATGACGGCGGAGCATCCCGAATTCGGCAGCTACACGCGCAGCATCGACTTCCGCCTGCCGCGCAATCGGGACGACGCGGTGTTCGTCAACCTGCCCATCCACTTCGTCACCGAGTTTCCCGAGGGCGTGCGGGCGATGATCGAAGGCCGCCACGTCCTCATCGGCGGCAACATCCGTGACGTCGACGATTACGAGACGCCGATGACGCGCTTCACGGCGCGCTGGACGAAGGGCGTCGAGGTCCACGCCCACATGCTTGCCCAGCAGCTCGACGGCCGCATGCCGGCGCCGGTGCCGCTTTGGGCGCTGTGGGCCGGCGCGATCCTCGCCGTCGCCGCCGGCGCCTTTTCGAGCCTGCTCGAAATCCGCGGCTGGAAGCTCGCGCTCGTCCTCGCCGCGCAGATCGCGCTGATCGCCGCCCTCCCCTTCTGGCTCCAGGCGAGCGACGTCGACACGATCGACCTTCCCGCTTTCGGCTGGGCGGTCGGCTGGCTGCTCGCCTTCGTCGGCGTCGGAACGGCGGCGCGCGCGGTCGGCTCGGAGCAGCGCCGCTTCGCCCAGTCCGCGCTCGGCAAATATCTCCCCCGCGACATCGCCACCCAGATCCTGCGCCACCCGGAGCTGCTCGGCCTGCGCGGCGACAAGCGCGACATCTACGCGCTGTTCACCGACCTCGAAGGCTTCACCAAGCTGAGCCACGCGGTGACGCCGGAGCAGCTCTCCTCGCTCCTCAACCGCTATCTCGATCTGATGAGCGAGGTCGTGCTGCGCCACGGCGGGACGATCGACAAGTTCGTCGGCGACGCCGTCGTCGCCTTCTGGGGCGCGCCGATCGCGCGGCCGGACGATGCCGAGCGCGCGGCCCGCGCGGCGGTCGCGATGTACGAGGCGGGCGAGGAATTCCGCCGCACCGCAGGCGACGATCTGCCGCCGATCGGCTGCACCCGGGTCGGCCTCCACCGGGGCGAGGCGGTGGTCGGCAATTTCGGCGGCGAGGGCCGCATCCAGTATACCGCTTTAGGCGACGGCATGAACACCGCCGCGCGCCTCGAATCCGCCAACAAGTCGCTCAAGACCACGATCCTGGTCAGCGCCGAGGCGGTCGCGGAATCGGGGCTCGACTGGTTCCGCCCGATGGGCCGCGTCGTCCTCAGCGGCCGCGCCACCGCGGTCGAGGTCTGGGAGCCGGTGCCCCAGCTCGCCGCCGACTATCGCCGCAGCCTCACCGAGCTGTGGCGCCGCTTCGAAGCCGGCGAGGAGCATGCGCTCGACGCGCTCGAGGAGATCGCCGCCGCCCACAAGGAGGATGAAGCGCTGCAATATTTCGTGTATCGCATCCACGAAGTCGGACCGGGAGGTAGCTTTGTACTGGCGTCCAAATAAGCTTCGTCTGCCGCTGATCGCCCTCGCCGCATTCGCCGCGCTGAGCGCGACGGCCGCCGCCGCGAACATCCTCGTCGTCCGCTCCTCCGGCCCCTCCGCGAGGGCCTATCCGCCGGGCAAGGCACTGGCGCCCAATGCGCGGGTGACGCTGCGCCAGGGCGACACGATCGTGCTGCTCGACGGCCGCGGCACGCGCACCCTGCGCGGCCCGGGCAGCTATGCCGCCGGCGCCGCCGCGCAGGTGACGACGCGCAGCGCGCTCACAGTCAACAACAACGGCCGCATCGGCCGGATCGGCGCCTCGCGCGATCCCGGAGCTTTGCCGCGCAGCCCCTCCATCTGGCATGTCGACGTCTCCCAGAGCGCGACCGTCTGCGTCGCCGACCCGCGCGGCCTCGTCCTCTGGCGCCCGAGCGCGACCCGAACCGTCGACCTGCGCATCGCGCCGGCCTCGGGCGACGCCTCCGCCGCGCGGACGGTCCGCTGGACCGCGGGCCAGCCGACCCTCGCCTGGCCCTCGGACGTGCGCATCCTCAACGACGCCGAATATCGCCTCAGCATCGAGGGCGTCGCGGTCCCGACCCGCCTCCGCTTCCGCGTCCTGCCGGCCGCGCCTTCGGGCCTCGACGCGCAGGCGCAGGCCTTCATCCAGAACGGCTGCGAGCGCCAGCTCGACGTGCTCATCGACACGGTGCAGGTTCCGGCCTGAGGCGCCCCCTCCTCCCTCTCCCGCAAGCGGGAGAGGGTTGGGGTGAGGGTCTTCCTGTTCTTCTGCCGCTGCTCCGGCCGAGAAGAAAAAGAAGACCCTCACCCTCCCACCGCTTCGCGGCGGGCCCCTCCCTCTCCCGCAAGCGGGAGAGGGTTTGCCTGACCGCCCGGCGCCGCGGCTTATCGCGTCCCGCCGGTCGGGAAGCCGCGCTTCCTGAGCAGGGCGTTGACGTCCGGGTCGCGGCCGCGGAACTGGCGATAGGCCTCGGCGCGGTCGGTCTCGTTGCCGGTCATCAGCAGGGTCTCGGCGAAGCGCCGTGCCGTCGCCGGATCCCAGACGTTGCCCGCCTCCTCGAACGCCGCCCACGTGTCGGCGTCCATCGTCTCCGACCAGAGGTAGGAGTAGTAGCCCGCCGAGTAGGCGTCCGATGAGAACAGGTGGTTGAACTGCGGCAGGCGGTGCCGCATCACGATCTCGCGCGGCATGCCGAGGCGCTGCAGCGTCTCCCGCTCGAACGCATCCGGATCGATCACCCCGTCGGGGCGCAGATGGAGCTGCATGTCGACCAGGGCGGAGGATAGATATTCGACCGTGGCGAAGCCCTGGTTGAAGGTCTGCGCCTGCTGAATCCGCTGGACGAGCGCCTGCGGCATCGGCTGGTTGGTGCGATAGTGCCGGGCGAAGCGGTTGAGCGTCTCGGGCGTCAGCACCCAGTTCTCGTGCACCTGGCTCGGATATTCGACGAAGTCGCGCGGGGTGCCGCCGAAGCTCGGATAGTTCACGTTCGACAGGAAATAATGGATGGCGTGGCCGAACTCGTGGAACAGGGTCTCGGCGTCGTCGAGGCTGATCAGCACCGGCTCGCCCGGCCCCGGCTTGGTGAAGTTGTTGTTGTTCGAGCCGAGGACGATCTGGTCGCCGAGCAGGCGCGAGCGGCTGCGATAGGTGGTCGCCCAGGCGCCCGAGCGCTTGCCGGTGCGAGCGAACATGTCGCCGTAGAACACGCCGACGTCCTCGCCCGCGCGGTTGGTCACATGCCAGGCCTGGATGTCCGGGTGCCAGGTCGGGACCTGCCCGGTGATCTCGCGGAACTGGAGGCCGTAGAGCTGCCCCGCCATGTGGAACATGCCCTGGATCATGTTCTGGAGCTGGAAGTAGGGCTTGATCTCGTCCTGGGAGAGATTGAACCGCTGCTGGCGGACCTTCTCCATGTAGTAGCGATAGTCCCAGGGCTCGATCGTGATGTTGTGGCCGAGCCGGCGGGCGACCGCCTGCTGCTCGCCCACTTCCTCGCGGACGCGGGCGACGGCGGCCGGCCAGACCCGCATCATCAGGTCCATCGCGCGCTGGGGCGTGCCGGCCATCGTATCTTGCATGCGCCAGTGGGCGTGCGTCTCGAAGCCCAGCAATTTGGCGCGGTCGGCGCGGGCCTTCACGATCTGGGCGATGATCTGGTTGGTGTCGTTCGCGCCGCCATTGTCGCCGCGGTTGACGAAGGCCTGCCAGACGCGCTGCCTGAGCGCGCGGTTGTCGGCGAAGGTCAGGATCGGATCGACCGCGGAGCGGGTGTTGACGATCGCGAACTGGCCCGCGGGCAGGTTGCGCTCGCGCGCCGCCGCGGCCGCGGCGTTGCGCACGTCCTCGGGCACGCCGCGCAGCTCGGCGGCGGTGGCGACGATGTGGGTCGATTCGTCGGCGAGCACCTTCTCGCTGAACTGCGAGAAGAGGCCGGCGAGCTGCTGGTTCAAGGCCGTCAGCTGCTGCTTCTGCTCGGCGTTGAGGTTGGCGCCCTGGCGGACGAACTGGTTGTAGAGCCGGGTGACGAGCCGCTGCTGCTGCGCGTCGAGGCCGGAGCTCTCGCGCGCCTCGTAGATGGTGCGGATGCGCTGGAAGAGCTGCGGGTTGAGGATGATCTCGTCCGACGCGGCGGCGAGGCGCGGCGACCATTCGCGGTCGAGCGCCTGGTAGGCCGGCGTCGCCATGTTGCTGGTCATGACGCCGAAGACGGAAAGGACGCGGTCGAGCCGCTGGCCCGAGCGCTCGAGCGGCACCACCGTGTTCTCGAAGGTCGGCGCCGAGCGCGCGTTGGCGACGGCACGGACCTCGCGCTGAAGCTCGTCGATCGCGAACTGGATCGCCTCGGGGAACATCTCGGGCGTCACCCGGTCGAACGGCGGCACTCCGGCATAGGGGCCCGTCCAGTCGGCGAGCAGGATGTTGTTCGGAACGGCCGGAGCCGGCTCGGCGACTTCCGTGCGCTCGTTTTCACCGACGAGAGAATTCAGCGCGGCGTTTGCGCTCTCGCGAACCGCTTCGTCGTCGGCGCCGGTGGTGGTGCAGGCGGCGAGCGCCAGGACGGCGGCGCCTGCGAAAAGGACTGCTTTCAACTCGATTTCTCCATGTCTGGCGGCGGCGCGGGCGGAGGCGGGCGCCGGGGCAATGATGCGGCCATATAGGAGAGCGGCTGAACCCTGTGCAACGGCTCCTCGACGAACGGCGCCGAGCGACCTCAGCAGCCGGCGACGGCGCGGGCACGGCACGAGGCGCTTCCCCGTCCCGTTTGGACCTACAACTGAGCACCACGCGAATTTTTTTGGTTCGCACACTTGCAATGTAGGATCTCAGCTGTTCTCATTGTGTTCGACCGATTCGCCACCCGAGGACAAACCCGTGCTCCATGCGCATGCCTTTGCAGCCCGACCCGCTCCCGAAGTCCCCTCGCCGGCCGCGGGCGAGGGCCCGGCGGCGGCCGCCGCGGCGGTGCTCGCCGGCCCGGACGAGCCGCTCGACCCGCTCGAGGTGAAGCTCGCCTTCGACGCGATGGTCGACCCCACGCTCGACCGGGAGGCGGCGCGGGCGGAGACGGCGCG
>DASWMB010000179.1:0-5703 GCA_036399955.1 Allosphingosinicella sp.
GTGTAGTCCGGCGTGATGTAGTTGGTCTGGGCCGCGATGTCGCCCTCGCCGGGCTTGGGGTCGAGCGAGCGGATCAGGTCGAAGGCCTCCTTGAGCTCGGTCTCGGTCAGGCTCAGCTTCCGCATGATCTGGTCGAAGTGCTTCATCGTGAACGCCTTGTAGGCGTCGCGGAGCATCCGGATCGCGTTCGTGCGGCCCGGCGTGGACGCCGGGAGCATGTCGAGCTGGACGAGGAGGCACTCCTGGAGGTCGCGCGCGGCGATCCCGACGGGGTCCAGCCGCTGGATGCGCGCGAGGACCTTCTCGATGTCGGCCTCGGTGAGCATGAGGCCGTGGTTGAACATGACGTCGTCGAGGATCGACTCGACGGGCCGCCGGAGGTAGCCGTCCTCGTCAATGGACCCGATGATCTGGTCGGCGATGAGGGCCTGCGTCTCGTCGAGGTGGAGGAGGCCGACCTGGTCGTAGAGCCCCTCGGCGAGCGAGGACGTGGCCGCCATCGGGGACTCGAACTCGTCCTCCTCGGCCGAGCGGTCGACCTCGGCCTTGTAGCCGTAGAGGTCGTCGGGGGCGTTCAAGAACTCGTCCCAGTCGAACTCGTCGGTGTTCCGCTCGGGCTCGGGCTCGGCCTGCGCCACCTCGGCCTCGGCGATGTCGGCGTCGGGCGTGTCGGCCTCGTACTCCTCCTCGCCCTCCTCCAGGAGCGGGTTGGCCTCCAGCTCCGCCTTGATCCGCTGCTCCAGCGCCAGCGTCGGCAGCTGGAGCAGCTTGATGTACTGGATCTGCTGAGGCGAGAGCTTCTGCTGAAGCGACTGGCTCTGGCGGAGGTTCAGCATGACGGCGGGAGGGGACCCGGGCGGTATCGTCCCCGGGCGGGGCGTGTTTAGCGGGCGTCGGTCTCGACGTCGACGCCGAGGTCCTCGCGGCGCTGGTCGAGCGTCTCGCGGAAACGCGCGAACCAGTCCACGCCGTACCGGCGCGAGAGCGGGCGCTCGAGAAAGTCGGCGAGCTGGGTGCCCGTCCGGCGCCCGTGCGGGATGGCGGGCCGGCAGAGGTCGATCTGCTCGTAGTTGAGGACCTCGACGGCGTCGGGGCCCGAGCCGTAGGCCTCGATCCGGATGGGGTAGAGGTGGCACGAGAGCGGCTTCTCCCAGTCCAGCTTGCCGTCCCAGTACGCCGCCTGGATGGCGCACTTGGCGACGCCGCCGTCGTAGACGACGAAGACGCACTCGCGGCCGCGGACCGTCGTCGTGCCGTAGCCGTCGTCCTCGTCGCCCTCCCAGACGCCGTTCTTCTCGATCTCGACGAGCGCCTCGGGCCGGAGCTTGCCCCGGACGACCGTGAGGGCGTGTTCGAGGGCGGGGATCTCGCCGGCCTCCAGTGGAGCGCCGCGGTCGCCGTGGACGCAGCAGCCGCCGAGGCACGAGCCGAGGTGGCACGCGAACGGCGCGTCGAGGAGCGCGTCGGAGACGAGGACGTGGTCTACAGCAAACATGGAGCCAACGTAGAGCCGGGGGCTGCGGGTGTCAACCCGAAAAGGGCGGGACGGGCCTTCCGGAGCCGGTGACGCGCCCTGTCATACCGGCCCCGTACCTTGCCAGAAACCGCCCCCGCACCCATGGACCAGCCCGCCCGCGGCCCCGCCGACGCCACCGCCCGCGACGAGGACGTCGAGAAGGCCCTCCGCCCGAAGGCCCTCGACGAGTTCATCGGCCAGCAGAAGATCAAGGACAACCTCCGTGTCTTCGTGACGGCCGCGCTCCAGCGCGGCGAGTCGCTCGACCACGTCATCCTCTCGGGCCCGCCCGGGCTCGGCAAGACGACGCTCGCCCACATCGTCGCCGAGGAGATGGGCGCGTCCGTCAAGACGACGAGCGGCCCCGCCCTCGACAAGCCGGCGTCCATCGCGGGCCTGCTGACGAACCTCGAAGCGGGCGACGTCCTCTTTATCGACGAGATCCACCGGCTCAACCCCGCGGTCGAGGAAGTGCTCTACCCGGCGATGGAGGACCGGGCGCTCGACCTGATGATCGGCGAGGGGCCGTCGGCGCGCTCGGTGCGGATCGATCTTCCGAAGTTCACCCTCGTGGGCGCGACGACGCGGCAGGGGCTGATCACGACGCCGCTCCGCGACCGGTTCGGCATCCCGGTGCGGCTCAATTTCTATTCGGTCGAGGAGCTGGAGCAGGTGGTGCGGCGTGCGAGCCGCCTTCTCGGCCTTGCCATCACCGACGACGGCTCGGTCGAGGTCGCGCGCCGGTCGCGCGGCACGCCGCGGATCGCCGGGCGGCTGCTGCGGCGGGTGCGCGACTTCGCCCAGGCGGCCGGCGCGGCGGAGGTCGACGCGAAGGTCGCCGACGCGGCGCTCAACCGGATGGAGGTCGATGCGCTCGGCCTCGACGCGATGGTCCGGCGCTATCTCCACATGATCGCCGACATCTTTCGCGGCGGCCCGGTGGGCGTCGAGACGCTCGCCGCCGGCCTCTCCGAGCCGCGAGACACGATCGAGGAGGTGATCGAGCCGTTCCTGATCCAGCTCGGCCTCGTCGCGCGCACCGCCCGCGGCCGCTGCCTCAACGGTCGCGCCTGGACCCACCTCGGCCTGCCGCCGCCCAAGACGGCGCAGCAGGCGGGCCTGTTCGAAGCCTGAGGGAGACAAGATGCGCCTGAAGCTCATTCTCGCAAGCCTGGCGCTCGCCGCCGCTCCGGCCGCGGCGCAGGAGCCGGCTGCCGCGGCCGCCGCGCCCGATTATGCGAACGAGGCGAGCTGGCTGTGCCTGCCGGGCCGGAACGACGTCTGCGCGCAGCCGCTGCCGACGACGGCGCTCAACGCCAACGGCTACGGCTCGACCGGCGCGGTGCGGCCGGCGAGCGATGCGGCGCTCGACTGCTTCTACGTCTACCCCACCGTGTCGCGCGATCCCGGCGCCAACTCCGACCTCCAGGCGGGGCCGGAGGAAATCGCGGTCGCGAGCGTCCAGTTCGCCCGCTTCGGCAGCGTCTGCCGGACCTTCGCCCCGCTCTACCGCCAGGCGACACTCACCGCCCTTCTCGGCAGCATGGCCGGCACCGGCAATCCGGCGCGCAGCCTCGGCCTCGCCTATCACGACGTCGTCGCCGCCTGGCGCCACTACCTCCAGCACCACAATCAGGGGCGTCCTTTCGTCCTCATCGGCCACAGCCAGGGGACGATCCACCTCAGCCAGCTCCTCGCCCGCGAGATCGAGGGGCGGCCGGAGGCGGCGCGGATGCTCTCCGCCCTGCTGATCGGGTTCAACGTCGAGGTGCCCGAAGGCCGCGACGTCGGCGGCACCTTCCAGCAGACGCCGCTCTGCCGGTCGTCCGGCCAGACCGGCTGCGTCGTCACCTACGTCTCATTCCGCGCGACAAATCCGCCGCCGCCGGGCGGCCTGTTCGGCCGCGCCGCCCGGCCGGGCATGACGGTCGCCTGCACCAACCCGGCGGCGCTCAGCGGCGGCTCGGCGCGGCTCGACAGCTACTGGTATGCGGGCCCCTCCGTCACCGCCACGCAGAACCCGATCCAGTGGTCGAGCGAGGGGGCGGCGCCGACGCTTTTTCTCAGGACGGAGGGGCTGGCAAGCGCCGCGTGCGTCAACCGCGGACCGGTCGGCTACCTGTCGGTGCTGGTCGACGCCGATCCGGCGGACCCGCGCACCGACCGGATCCCCGGCGACGTCGTCATCGGCGGCGGCGCGCAGCCGGGCTGGGGCCTCCACCTGGCCGACATGAACCTGGCGATGGGCGACCTCCTCGCGCTGGTCGAAGCGCAGGCGGCGGCGGCGCGGCGGCGCTAGTCCTCGAGAACGAAGATCTCCTAAACGGGTCGGCCGAGGCCCTCAGCCACTGCGGTGGGCGCGCCGTTCGAGATAGCCGAAGCGCAGCAAGGCGGCGGCCATGCCGACGGTGATCAGGAGGTGCACCGCCTCGCGGGCGCCGATCGGCTCGAAGAAGGTGAGGACGTAGACGGCGAGGCCGCCGAGCACGGAGGCGATGAAGCCGATCCGCATCGCATCGTGCCGGTTCGAGCGGGTCACCTCGTCGTCGACGAGTGCGCGGACGGCCGGCCGGCTGAACCAGAAGCCGCCGGTGGTGAGGACCAGCAGGATGACGAGGGTGAGGATCAGCCAGGCGCCGATCCGGACATGGTCGACGCTGCGCGCGCCCTCGATCACGCTGCTGAAATAGCTCGCCTGCTGGAGGATGAAGACCATCGCGAGGATAGGCAGCGCCCGCGCCCGGCGCCGGCTCAGCCGGTCCGCCTTGTCGATATCGTCGTTGCCCATCATCCTGCCATTCCTGTAACGCGAAGGTGACATGTAACCTATATGTTACAGGACCGTCAAGCGCATGATACGGGCAAGGGTCCAGGCGAGCTTCTTCTTCTACTCTCCGCACCGGCGCGAAAAGGGCTCGGCTCGTCCCGCGGGGCGGCGCACGCGGCTCGTACCCGACAGATGCGGGGTTGCCGCCTCGAATCGCGTGATCCTAGAGACACATGCGTGGGCGGGAATTTCGACACACCCTATCGCGGCGGGCTCGTGGGCAGGACCCACCGCTTCGCCCTGCGCGTCTATTTCGAGGACACCGACGTCGCCGGCATCGTCTACTACGCAAACTATCTGCGCTTCATGGAACGTGCGCGCTCGGACATGCTGCGCGCGGTCGGCATCGACCAGAGGGCGGTGATGGAGCGCGGCGACGGCGTCTATGCCGTCGCTGAGGTGAGCATCAAGTATCGCGGCTCGGCCAGGCTCGACGACGACCTCGTCGTCGCGAGCGAGGTCCGGCAGGTGCGGGCGGCGGCGGTGGTCATTCAGCAGCGGGTCATGCGCGGCGACGAAATTCTGACTGATGCGACGGTGACCGCGGCGTTCATCGCGCGCGACGGGCGGCCGAAGCGGCAGCCGCGGGAGTGGACGGAGCTTTTCAGGCAATTGACGGTGGAAGGGGACGAGTGAGCAATCCAGCGAGCGGCGGTGCGGGCGAGGTGATGTCGCCGGTCGCCCTGTTCCTCCAGGCGGACATCGTGGTGAAGGCGGTGATGGTCGGCCTGCTCGCCGCCAGCATCTGGACCTGGGTGATCATCATCGCCCACGCCTGGAAGATGCACCGGCTCGCCCGCGAGTCGGAGCGCTTCGAGCGCGATTTCTGGAAGGCCGAGGACATCGACCGCTTCCTCGAGACGCGGGGGCAGGGCGATCTGCCGTCGGCGAAGGTGCTCGGTGCGGGCGTCGCCGAATGGCGGCGGTCGACCGCCGGCCGCTCGATCGACAAGGAGGGGACCCGCTCGCGCCTGGCGACGGCGCTGCACAGCGCCGCGACCGCCGAGGTCGACAGCCTCGCCGGGCGGCTCAACATCCTCGCCACCGTGGGGTCCGTCGCGCCGTTCGTCGGCCTTTTCGGCACCGTCTGGGGGATCATGCGCAGCTTCAGCGACATCGCCGGCGCGCAGAACACCAGCCTCGCCGTGGTCGCCCCCGGCATCGCCGAGGCGTTGTTCGCGACCGCGCTCGGCCTGTTCGCGGCGATCCCGGCGGTGATCGCCTACAACCGCTTCAGCTACGGCATCAACCGGCTCGAGGCCCGCCTCGGCCGCTTCGCCGACGCCTTCCACGCGACCCTGTCGCGCGAGCTGGAGATGGAGGGATGAGGCGTTCGAAGATCCTCCCCGGGACGGGGAGG
>DASWMB010000180.1:0-10264 GCA_036399955.1 Allosphingosinicella sp.
GTTTTGCGCTCATCCCAAGGATCACCATCACCATGTACAGGAACGACAACCTCGCCCGCGTTCTCCCGGACGCCCCGGCTCAGCCCGAGCCGCCGGAAGCCGTGCTCGCCCGCCTCTACGCCAGTCAGTCGCTCGGCCAGGAGGAGGCTGAAGGGCTGTTCGGCGCACTCGTCCAGGGCCTTCTGCCTGAAGCTCAGATCGCGGCGATGCTGATCGCGCTCCGCTTCAAGGGCGAGACCGCCGACGAGATGATCGGCGCCGCCCGCGCGCTCCGCGCCGCCGACGCGCCGTTCGAGCGGCCGGACTATCTCTTCGCCGACACCTGCGGGACGGGAGGCGACGGATCGTCGCTGATCAACGTCTCCACGGCGGTCGCCTTCGTCGCGGCGGCGGCAGGATTGCCGATCGCCAAGCACGGCAACCGTTCCGTCACCTCGCCCTGCGGCTCGGCCGACGTGCTGGAGCAGCTCGGCGTGAAGCTCGACGTCCCGGCGGAGGTCTCGCGGCGGGCGCTCGACGAGGCGGGCGTCTGCTTCCTGCTGGCGCCGCTCTACCATCCGGGCCTGCGCCATGCGGGTCCGGTGCGCCGGTCTCTGAGGGTCAGGACGATCATGAACCTGCTCGGCCCCTGCCTCAATCCGGCCGAGCCGAAGGTGCAGCTGCTCGGGGTCGCGGAGGCGCGGCACCTCGAGCCGGTGGCGCGGACGCTCGCCTCCCTCGGCGTCGCGAACGCGCTGGTGGTGCACGGCTCCGGCATCGACGAGATGGCGCTCCACGGCGAGACGCAGGCGGTTCGGGTCTCCGCCGCGGGTCTCGATCCGGTGACCATCGCGCCGGAGGAAGCGGGGCTCGAGCGCCGCCCGCTGGACGCGCTGAAGGGCGGCGCTCCGGCTGAGAATGCCGAGCGGATGGCGAAGCTGCTGAAGGGCGAGGGCTCGGACGCCGAACGCGACGCGGTGGCGCTCAACGCCGGCGCACTGCTGATGACGGCAGGGCTCGCAGCGGGCCTTCGGGAAGGCGTCGCCCGCGCGAGGGACGCGCTCGCTTCGGGCGAACCCTACAAGCGCCTGCGCCTCCTGGCCGAGATCACCCATGGCTGAGGGCGTCCTCGGCGAGATCGTCCGGAGGAAGCGGGTAGACGTCGCGGCGCGGCTGGCGGGCATCAGTCTCGCCGATCTCGCCTCGTGCGCCGAGCCGACGCGGCGCAGCCTCAGGGCCGCGCTCGCCCGGCCGGGCGCGCTCTTCATCATGGAGGTGAAGCGCGCCTCGCCCTCGGGCGGCGCGATCCGCGCCGGCGCCGATCCCGCCGCCATCGCGCGCGCGTATGCGCCTGCCGCGGACGCGATCAGCGTGCTGACCGATGCGCCTTATTTCGGCGGGGCGCTCGACGACCTGCGTGCCGTCCGCGCCGCCTATGACGGGCCGGTGATCGCCAAGGACTTCGTCGTCGATCCGCGCCAGGTCGCCGAGGCGCGGCTGCACGGCGCCGATGCGGTGCTGGTCATGCTCTCGGTGCTCGACGACGTCGAGGCGGCGCTGGTCATGGCCGAGGCGCGCCGCTTCGGCATGGACGCTTTGGTCGAGGCGCATGACGAGGCCGAGGTCGGCCGCGCGGTGGCGCTGGGCGCGCAGATCGTCGGCATCAACAACCGCGATTTGAAGACGCTGAAGGTCGACCTCGCGGTCACGGAGCGGCTGGCGCGGCTGGTGCCGGCGGACCGGCTGCTGGTCGCGGAGAGCGGGATCGCGAGCCGCGAGGACGTCGAGCGGCTGGCGCCCCATGCGGACGCCTTCCTGGTCGGCTCGTCGCTGATGCGGGCGGAGGATCCGGGGCTCGCCGCCCGGGCGCTCGCCTATGGCCGGGTCAAGGTCTGCGGCCTTACCGAAGCGCAAGATGTCGAGATGGCGGCCGGCTTCGGCGCGACCTATGCGGGGCTGATCATGGTGCCGGAGACGCCCCGTGCGCTGAACCTGCGCCAGGCGGAGCCGGTCGCCGACGCGGCGGCGAAGGCGGGGCTGCGCACCGTCGGCGTGTTCAGGAACGAGAAGCTGATGCAGGTCGCGCAGAGCGCCGCCGCGGTCGGGCTCGACGCAGTCCAGCTCCATGGCGAGGAGGACGCGGCCTACGCGAAGGCGCTGAGGGCTCATCTGCCCGCCTCGACGGAGATCTGGGCGGTCGGCGCAGTCGGCGAGAGCCTGCCGCCGGCGCGCCCGGGGAGCGACCGGATGCTGTTCGACACCGCTGCGAACGGACGCAGCGGCGGCACCGGCCAAGCCTTCGACTGGTCGCGGATCGCCGGGCGCCCCGAGCTTGGCGACGGCATCCTCGCCGGCGGGCTCGAGCCGGGCAATGCGCGCGCGGCAGCCGGCGTCGGCGCCTTCGCGCTCGATGTGAGTTCGGGGGTCGAGGCGGCGCCGGGGAGGAAGGATGCGGGCACGATGCAGGCCTTCTTCGAGGCGCTGCGGGCGCCGAAGCGCGGGGAGGCTGCGTGATGCTGATGAGCGGCCGCTTCGGCGCGTTCGGCGGCGCCTATGTGCCCGAGATCCTGATGCCGGCGCTCGAGGAGCTGGAGGCCGCCTTCCTCGCCGCGCAGCAGGACGAGGAGTTCCAGGCGGAGCTCCACTCGCTGCTCACCAAGTACGCCGGACGGCCGACGCCGCTCACCCGCTGCGCCCGGCTCGGCGCCGGGACGAAGGCGCGGATCTACCTCAAGCGCGAGGACCTGCTCCACGGCGGCGCGCACAAGACCAACCAGGTGCTGGGGCAGGCGCTCCTCGCGAAGCGGATGGGGAAGCGGCGGATCATCGCCGAGACCGGCGCGGGGCAGCACGGCGTCGCCACCGCGCTCGCCGGTGCGCTCTTTGGCTTCGAGACGCGCATCTACATGGGCGCGCACGACGTCGAGCGGCAGCAATTGAACGTCTTCCGGATGGAGCTGATGGGCGCGGAGGTGATCCCTGTGACAAGCGGCGGGCGGACGCTGAAGGACGCAGTCAACGAGGCGCTGAGGGACTGGACGGCGAGCTTCGCCGACACCCACTATCTGCTCGGCACCGTAGCGGGCCCGCACCCCTTCCCGCTGATTGTCCGCGATTTCCAGCGGGTGATCGGCAAGGAGGCGCGAGTCCAGATCCTCGAGGAGGAGGGGCGGCTGCCGGATGCGGTCGTCGCCTGCGTCGGCGGCGGCTCGAACGCGATGGGCATGTTCGCCGACTTCGTCGCCGACGAGGGCGTCAGGCTGATCGGCGTCGAGGCGGCGGGGAAGGGCCTCGACGGCGCCGAGCACGGCGCGACCCTGCTGCGCGGGCGCCCCGGCATCCTCCACGGCGCCGAAACCTATGTGCTCCAGGACGAAGACGGGCAGATCGCCGACAGCTGGTCCGTCTCGGCGGGGCTCGACTACCCGGCGGTCGGGCCGGAGCATGCTCATCTCAAGGACTCCAGGCGGGCCGACTATGTCGGCTGCACCGACCGCGAGGCGCTCGACGCCTTTGCGCTGCTGGCGCGCTTCGAAGGGATCATCTGCGCCTTCGAGAGCGCCCATGCGCTGGCCCATGCGCTGAAGATGGCCGAGGCGGCGGAGGAGGAGACGGTGATCGTCGTCAACCTCTCCGGGCGCGGCGACAAGGACATGGTGCAGGCGCAGACGCTGCTGAGGCCGAGCGCATGAGCCGCTACCGCGCCATGTTCGCGCGCCTCGAGGCCGCCAGGGAGGGCGCGTTCGGTGCGTTCGTCATGCTCGGCGACCCGGGGCTGGAGGAGAGCGCGGCGATCCTCGACGCGCTCGTCGAGGGCGGGGCCGACTTGGTCGAGGTCGGCATCCCTTTCTCCGACCCGATCGCCGACGGGCCGGTGATCCAGGCGGCGGCGGAACGCGCGCTCGCCGCGGGCGTGACCCCCGCCGACTGCTTCCGGCTGCTTGCCGCCTTCCGCGGGCTGCATCCGCAGGTGCCGGTCGGGATCCTCACCTACGCCAACCTCGTCCTCGGACGCGGCCGAGACGCCTTCTACGGCGCGGCGGCGGAGGCGGGGGTGGACAGCGTCCTCGTCGCCGACGTGCCGGTGTTCGAGGCGCCGCCCTTCGCCCAGGCGGCGCGGGCGCACGGCGTCGCGCCGGTGCTGATCGCCGCCCAGAACACGCCGGCGGCGACGCTCCGGCGGGTCGCCGCGCTCGGCGACGGCTACACTTATTGCGTCGCCCGGGCGGGGGTCACCGGGGCGGGCGAGAGCGTCGCCTTCGACCATCGCGAGATGCTCGACACCCTCGCCCAGAACCTCGCGCCCCCGCCGGTCTTCGGCTTCGGCATCTCCAGGCCCGAGCATGTCCGCGCGGCGCTCGAAGCCGGTGCGGCGGGGGTGATCTCCGGCTCCGCGATCGTGGCGCTCGCCGAGGCGGAGCGGGCGGACCCGGCGCCCGCGCTGCGCCGTTTCGTTTCCGAAATGAAGGCGGCGACCGGATAGCCCTCTCCCCTTCAGGGGAGAGGGTTGGGAGAGGGGCCGAAGCGGCGCGTGTGCCTTCCCACTCCCCCTCTCCCTCCGCCGCTGCGCGGCTCCTCCCTCTCCCCTGAAGGGGAGAGGGGACTTCGCTATCTCGTGAATTTCTCCCCTGCTTCGGCCTTTGAGACGAGGAGGTCGGACAGCTGGAAGTCGCTTCCGAGGCGCTCCTGCTGGCGGCGGAGGCCTTCGACGATCTTCGGGAGGCCTTCCGTGTCGGCCCAGAACATCGGGCCGCCGCGATAGACGGGCCAGCCGTATCCGTAGACCCAGACCACGTCGATGTCGGACGCGCGCTGGGCGAAGCCGCCTTCGAGGATCAAAGCGCCTTCGTTCACCATCGTGTAGAGGGTGCGCTCGACGATCTCCTCGTCCGAAATCGCCCGTGCCTGGACGCCTTCGCGGGCGCGGAACTCGTCGATGATCTCCTGGACCTTGGGGCTGGGGCTCGGGCGGCGGTTCTCGTCATAGTCGTAGAAGCCGGCGCCCTTCTTCTGGCCCCAGCGGTCGATCGCGCAGAGGGCGTCGCGGATGTTCTCGATGCGCAAGGGATCGCGGTGCCAGCCGATGTCGACGCCGGCGAGGTCGGCCATCTGGAACGGCCCCATCGGCATGCCGAAGCCGACATGGACGCGGTCGACCTGCTCGGGCGTCGCGCCTTCGAGGAGGAGGCGCATCGCCTGCGTCTGGCGCGGGATCAGCATGCGGTTGCCGATGAAGCCGTAGCAGACGCCCGCGACAACCGCGACTTTCCGGATCTTCTTGGCGAGGCTCATGGCGGTGACCAGCACGTCCGGCGCCGTCCTGGCGCCGCGGACGACCTCGAGCAGCTTCATGACGTTGGCGGGCGAGAAGAAATGAAGCCCGACCACGTCGCCGGGCCGCGAGGTCGAGGCGGCGATCTCGTCGATGTTCAGATAGGAGGTGTTGGAGGCGAGGATCGCGCCGGGCTTCACGATCCGGTCGAGCTTGCCGAACACCTCCTTCTTGACGTCCATATTCTCGAACACCGCCTCGATCACGAGATCGCAATCGGCGAGGTCGTCGAGGCTGAGCGTCGGCGTGAGCAGGCCCATCGCGCCCTCGACCTGCTCGCCCGTGAAGCGGCCCTTGGCGGCGGAGGCCTCATAGTTCTTGCGGATGACGCCGGTGCCGCGGTCGAGCGCTTCCTGCTGCTGCTCGACGATGGTCACGGGGATGCCGGCCGAGAGGAAGTTCATCGAGATGCCGCCGCCCATCGTCCCCGCGCCGATCACGCCGACCTTGCGGATCTCGCGCGGCTTCGTGTCCTCGGGCAGGCCTTCGATCTTCGAGGCCTTGCGCTCCGCGAAGAAGAAATATTGCTGGGCGCGCGCCTGGGTGCCGCTCATCAGCTCCATGAACAGCCGGCGCTCGTCCCGGACGCCCTCGGCATAGGGCTTGGCGACCGCCGCCTCGATCGCCCGGATATTGTATTCGGGCGCGTCGAAGCCGCGGAACTTGCGCGCGTTCTCCTTGCGGAACGTGTCGAACAGTCCCGGATCGGCGCGCGCTTCGGCGAGCTTGTCGTCGCGCTCGGACGATTTGGGGAGCGGGCGCGTGTCCTTCACCTCGGACGCATAGGCGACGGCATGCTGCAGGAGGTCGCCCTCGATCAGCCGGTCGACCAGCCCGACCTCGCAGGCCTCCTTCGCGCCGATCGGACTGCCGGTCGCGGCCATCTCCAGCGCCTTCCGGACGCCGGCGACGCGAGGCAGGCGCTGGGTGCCGCCCGCGCCGGGGAGGAGGCCCAATTTCACTTCGGGGACGCCGAGCTTCGCCGAAGGAAGCGCCACCCGGTAATGCGAGGCCAAAGCGACCTCGATGCCGCCGCCGAAGGCGGTGCCGTGAATCGCGGCGACGACGGGCTTGGTGCAGGCCTCGATCCGGTCGACCACCATCGGCAGCATCGGCATCTGCATCGGCTTGCCGAACTCGGTGATGTCGGCGCCGGCGAAGAAGGTCTGTCCCTCGCAGATGATCACCACCGCCTTGAGGCCCTCGTCCGCATCCGCCTCGTCGATCGCCGCTACGAGGCCGACGCGCACCGCATGGCCGAGCGCGTTCACCGGCGGATTGTTCGAGGTGACGATGAGGACGTCGCCGTGCCTGGTGGTGGTGATGGGGCTCATGTCGGGCTTCTCCAGCGCTTCGCGGTCGCGTGGCGATAGGCGCAGGCTTACGCGAGCGTCAACCAGTCCGCTCCGCCCGCTTGCGGTGGCGAGTTGCGGAAGGTGCATAAGGTTCAGCTTCCTTTGGCGCACTTAAACCCCGCCTCGAAGCCGAAATATTTGTCGCGGTCGGCGCAGCCGCGGGCGATGGTCCTCCGCTCGAACCGCGCGGCGTCGTCGTCGATCACCGCCTCCTCGGCGGCGGTGAGGCGGCGCTGGTAGCCGTCTTCGCCGAAGCGGCCGATCTCCTCGTCCTCATAGCCGGCGGGCGGAGGGTAGGAGGTCCACCTGCCGTCCTCGTCCTCCCATAGCTCGGTGCGCTCATAAGGAATGTCGAGATCGGCGTCCGCATCCAGCTCGGGTTCGGCGGGAGGGGCAAGCGCGGGCGGGACCTCGCCGCGGCCGATCGAGCCGAGCCACGTTTCCCAGACCCAGGCTGCCTCGCCTTCAGGCGGCTTTCACTGCGAGGCTTTCATACGCGATCTCGAGCGTTTCGATCGCGACCTCGTCGCAGTCGGACTTCAGATCGGTGCCGGTGATCTTCGTTGGCCAGGCTTTGGTGAGGGTCCAGGTCATCTTCGGCGTCGCATTCTCGTCGAGCAGGCTGATGACGACCGTCCGGCGCTTGATGATCTTGAGCTGCGCCTCGTTGAACCAGTCCCAGAAGACCGAGTCCTTCGCGAAGACACCTTTCTTCAGCGTGACGACGCCGACGCTCCTCAGGCCCGGCATCTTGATCGGCGAGAAGACGGGGCTGTCGCCGTGCCGGTACTCGATCGGCTTTACGTCGCTTTCGAGGCCGCTCACCTCGGAGAATCCCTGCAGCTTCCCGTCGCCCAGATCGATGCTGAAGAAGAATTTGGGGAGGGGCCAAGTCGCGCCCTGGGCGCTGCCGTCGTCAGCCATGGCGTCTTCCCCCCTCCGCGCGGACCCGTCCGAGATAACGTTACACGGGAACGGCCTCGGCGTGAACGTCCGGTGACGGACCTTTCCGGACCTGCGGTTCGCGACCCCGTCGGAGCGAGATCGCAGTTCGACCGGGGAACGCCCGCGGCCCGGCGCGGGTTGAGCGCATGCAGATCCGCCGCAAGGCCGCAGCACTCCACGAGGACATGACATGACCAGAAAAACGACGACATTGCCCGACGGCGCGGGCACCACCACCCGCGCATCAAGCAGCCGCGAGCCGCAGGCGCGCGGCGGCGGCTCCTTCGCCAGCGCCGAGTTCGGCGAGGATGTGAGCGGCCAGGAGCTGGTCGTCGCCGAGGGGCGCGGGCGCCCGTCGGCGGCGACGATCGTCGGCGCGGCGATCGCAGGGGCGGTCGCGGGCGCGGCGATCCCGTTCATGCTGGCGGGACGCTCCTCGATGCGCGGCGCCGGCGGCGGCCGCGGGGCCGAAGAGACCGTCGTCCACGAGTCGGTGGTGATCGACCGCCCGGCGCGGGAATTGTACGATTTCTGGCGGAATTTCGAGAATCTGCCGCGGTTCATGGACAATATCCAGTCGGTCGACACGCTCGATGCGGTGCGCTCCCACTGGATGATCAAGGCGCCGGCGGGGACGAGCGTCGCCTTCGACAGCCGCGTCCTCGACGACGTGCCGGGCCGGTCGATCTCCTGGGAGTCGGAGGAAGGGGCGAGCGTCCCCAATCGCGGCCGCGTCGAATTCATCGAGACGGCGTCGGGGACCGGCACCAACGTGCTCGTGACCTTGAGCTACGAGCCGCCCGCGGGCGCGGCGGGCCGGGCCATCGCGAAGCTGTTCCAGCGCGAGCCGTCGGTGCAGGCGCGCGAGGACCTGCAGCGCTTCAAGGAGCTGATGGAAAGCGGCGCGGGCTGAGTGGTGACAGGGGGACGGTCACTTGGTGACTGTCCCCCGCTGGCGGCTACCAGCGGCCGCCCGCCTCTTCGATCGCACTCAGGAGCGCGCGCTTCGAGGCGGTGCGCCGCGCGCCTGAATTGCGTGGAACGGAGACAGGGCCGATTTCGAGACGGCGTCGCCCGAGCTCGGCAGCGAGCTCCGACAACCGGCGAACCCGCCCC
Source organism: Allosphingosinicella sp. (assembly GCA_036399955.1). Lineage (GTDB taxonomy): Bacteria > Pseudomonadota > Alphaproteobacteria > Sphingomonadales > Sphingomonadaceae > Allosphingosinicella. Next base: position 8,728 of record DASWMB010000180.1, read on the forward strand.
GGCTCAGTCGGGGCTATGGAGTTTTTCGAGGCCATAGCTGCCTGCCGTTTCATATCGAATGCGACGCTCAAGATACTCGCGATCGAGCTTCGGGAACAGGGCGAACAGGGCACGCGCCTGACCCAGCATCTCCGGCGCGGTGCCGGAGGCGTATTGCGCCATTCGTTCGGCGATGATGTCTTCGACACCGAGCAGGCGCACGTATCCGCCGGTGCCGTCGAGCAGGATCAACTCCATCCGATCCGCCTCCACCTGACCGTCGAGCGGGGTCGAAGCAACGACTTCAAAGCCGAGGGCGAGGTCCGGATGGATCCAGCCGCGCGTCGCTGCTCCGGCGCCGCCAGGTTTTACGAAGCCGTGGCGAACCAGCTCCTCCTCTAGTTCCTGTTGCACCGGCGAGCAGAGATCGAAGTCTCCGCTGACGATCATGCTCGAGGTGTAGAGTTCAACCGCGCCGCCGCCGACCAGCACCGGTCGCGGCAGGCCGCGTCTGTGCATTGCCTCGCTGACGCGGGCGAGGAGATCGAGCGCCCTTAGGAATTCGGGGCGCCACTGGACAGACGGATCAGCCACCAGGGCGAAATAGCACCGCGGCAGCGCTGGTGCGAGGGTGCAGCATCGGACCGCACGGTGGCGCTCCTGCCGCCTGAGATCCCGGCCTGCGCCGGGATGACGGGCCGGGGGGGACGGTCGCGCGAGCCTGGTCTAGAAGCTCGTCCGGCCGTATTCCTGGCGGTAGAAGGGGTGCGAGGCGCTGAGGCCGCCGTCGACGACGAGGGCGTGGCCGTTGACGTAGCTCGCATCGTCGGAGGCGAGGAAGAGGGCGGCGGCGGCGATCTCCTCCGGGACGCCGCCTCGCTTCATCGGATTGAGATGGCCGATCCGGTCCTCCTTCCCGGCGGCGCGGGCCATGTCGTAGAGGCCTTTGGTCATGCCGGTCTCTATGAGGCCGGGGCAGATCGCGTTCACCCGGACGTTGGAGCCGGCGAGCTGGGTCGCGGCGACCTGGACGAGACGGATGACGCCGGCTTTCGAGGCGGAATAAGCCGGGCCGCCGGCGCCGGCGCGCAGGCCCGCCACGCTCGCGGTGCAGACGATCGCGCCGCCGCCCTTCGCCTTCATGACGGGCGCGGCGTGCTTGATGGCGAGCGAAGGGCCGATCAGGTTGACGCGCAGGATCTCGTGCCAGTCGTCGGGGCTCTGCTCGAAGATCGAGGCGAGGCCGCCCGAGATGCCGGCATTGGCGAAGAAGACGTCGAGGCGGCCGAAACGGTCGCCGGCGCCGCGGACGAGGCCCTCCACATTCTCCTCGCTGCCGGCGTCGGCGCGAACCGCAACCGCCGCCTCGCCGATCGCCGCGGCGGTCTCGTCCTCGCCTTTCAGATCGACGCAGATCACCGTCGCGCCTTCGGCGGCGAAGCGGACCGCCGAGGCGCGGCCGATGCCGGAGCCGGCCCCGGTGACGATGGCGATCTTTCCGGAAAGTCTATGGGTCATGCATCGCTCCTCAGCGTCATGCCGGACTTGATCCGGCATC
>DASWMB010000181.1:0-11933 GCA_036399955.1 Allosphingosinicella sp.
CCGTTTCGCTGCGCGGCCGCCATAAGGAACTTCCCTAGGCACCGATCCCCGCCTCCTCGAGCGCCTGCGACGCCTCCAGCCAGCGCGCCTCGGCCGCCTCCAGCTTCGCCGCGACGTCGGCGCGCATCTTCATGAGCTCGCTCATCGTCAGCCGCGCGTCGGCCGCGGTCGCCGCGGCGGGATCGAACATCGCGCGGTCGATCTCGGTCCGCCGCGCCTCCAGCCGGGCGATCTCCGCCTCGGCCGCCTTCGCCGCGGTGCGGAGCGCCTTCGATCGCTCCCGCGCCTCGGCGGCGAGCCGGCGCTCGTCCTTGCGGCTGACCCTGGGCGCCGCCCCGTCGCCGTCGCCGGATCCGGCGCCGTTCCGGCCGAGCACCATGTCGGTATAATCGTCGAGGCTGCCGGCATATTCGATCGCGGTTCCATGGTCGACGAGCACCAGCCGGTCGGCGGTGAGCTCGATCATGTGCCGATCGTGGCTGACGATGACGATCGTTCCGCCATAATCGTTCAGCGCCTGGACGAGCGCCTCGCGCGCATCGACGTCGAGGTGGTTGGTCGGCTCGTCGAGGATCAGCATGTGCGGCGCCTCGCGCGTGATCAGCGCCAGCGCCAGCCGCGCCCGCTCGCCGCCCGACATCGTCGCCACCGCCCGCGTCGCCTTGTCGCCCGAAAAGCCGAAGCGGCCGAGCTGGGCGCGCACCGCCGCCGGGCTCGCGCCCTTCATCAGCCGGCTCATATGCTCGATCGCGTTCGCCTCTCCGTCCAGCTCCTCCACCTGATATTGCGTGAAATAGCCGACCTTGAGCTTGCCCGGCGCGGTCATGCCGCCGTCCATCGGCGGGAGCTGCGCCGAGAGCAAACGGGCGAGCGTGGTCTTGCCGTTGCCGTTGCGGCCGAGCAGCGCGATCCGGTCCTCGGGATCGATCCGGAGGTTGAGGCGGCTCAGCACCGGCTTGCCGGGCTCGTAGCCGACGGAGGCCATGTCGAGCGTGACGAGCGGCGGCCGGAGCTTCGCGGGGCTCGGGAAGTCGAAGCTGAGGCTCGGGTCGTTCGCGACCTCAGCGATCGGCTTCATCCTGGCGAGAGCCTTGGCGCGCGACTGCGCCTGCTTGGCTGTGGAGGCGCGGGCGCTGTTCCTGGCGATATAGTCTTCCAGCCGCGCCCGCTGCGCCGCCTGGTTCGCCCGCGCCGCCTCGATCAGGGCCAGCCGCTCGGCGAGCTGCTTCTCGAAGGCATCGTAGCCGCCGGGATAGAGGGTGAGCTTGCCCTGCTTGAGGTGAAGGATGTGGTCGACGACGTTGTTGAGGAGATCGCGCTCGTGGCTGACGATCAGCATCGTCGCCCTGGTGCCCTTGAGGAAGCTTTCGAGCCAGAGCGTCGATTCGAGGTCGAGATGGTTCGACGGCTCGTCGAGCAGCAGCAGGTCGGGCTGCGAGAAGAGCAAAGCCGCCAGCGCGACCCGCATCCGCCAGCCGCCGGAGAAGCTGTCGAGCGGCCGCTGCTGCATCTCCTCGTCGAAGCCGAGGCCGACGAGGATCCTCGCCGCCCGCGCCGGCGCGGCATGGGCCTCGATCGCGTTCAGGCGCTCGTGGATCTCGGCGATGCGGTGCCCGTCGTGACTGGTCTCGGCCTCCCGGAGCAGCCGCTCGCGCTCGACGTCGGCGGCGAGGACCGTCTCGAACGGCGTCGCTTCGCCGGCCGGCGCTTCCTGCGCGATATAGCCGATGCGAGCCGCGCGGGGCATGTCGACGCTGCCGTCCTCGGGGTCGATGGCGCCGCTCACCACCCGCATCAGCGTCGATTTGCCGGCGCCGTTGCGGCCGACGAGGCCGACGCGGCTGCCGGGCGGCAGCGAAGCGCTCGCGCCGTCGAGGATCGTGTGCCCGCCGAGGCGCACGGTGATGCCGCTGAGATTGAGCATGGGCGCTCCCTAGCCCGGCGCCGCGCCGCTTGCCAGCGCCCGCGCCGCCGTTATGCAGCGGGGAGCGAAGCGCGCGAGGAGCCCGGCCCCGTGAAGAAGATCGAAGCCGTCATCAAGCCGTTCAAGCTCGACGAGGTGAAGGAGGCGCTGCACGACGTCGGCGTCTCCGGCATCACCGTCACCGAGGCCAAGGGCTTCGGCCGGCAGAAGGGCCATACCGAGCTCTATCGCGGCGCCGAATATGTCGTCGACTTCCTCCCCAAGGTGAAGCTCGAGGTCGTCGTCGAGGATTCTCTCGCCGAGCGCGTCGTCGAGGCGATCGCGGCGGCGGCGCGGACGGGCCGCATCGGCGACGGCAAGATCTTCGTCAGCCCGGTCGAGGAAGCGCTCAGGATCCGGACCGGTGAGCGCGGATCCGACGCCATCTGACCCGGCCGCCGGCGGTGACCTCCGGGCCTCGATGGCGCCGGACGAGCTGCGCGCGGCGATGCGCACGCTCGGCTACCGCACGCAGAGCGAGCTCGCGGGTGCGATCGGCGTGAGCCGCTCGGCGGTGAGCCTGTGGCTCGAGGGCAAGGTGGGCGTGCCGCGGCCGGTGGCCATGCTGCTCCGGATGCTCGTCGCCGCCCAGCGCCGCCATTTCTGAAGACGGGCCGGGCGGCGGCTCCCGCTTCCTCCACGTGAAATATTCACCGCTCGTCGGGCGGCTCTGGACGCGCCGCGCCGGCCGCTGAAAGGTCGGCCGGCAACCTTCCCCGATTCTGACAAAGGGCTTTTCCACATGGCGAACGACGCGGGCACGATCCTCGGCCGGATCAAGGACGAGGAGATCGAGTGGGTCGACCTCCGCTTCACCGACCCCAAGGGCAAGTGGCAGCACCTCTCGATGGTCGCCTCGGCGATCGACGAGGACCAGCTCACCGACGGCTTCATGTTCGACGGCTCCTCGATCGGCGGCTGGAAGGCGATCAACGAGAGCGACATGATCCTGAAGCCGGACTTGGACGCGGCCTATGTCGACCCCTTCTCCGCGACGCCGATGCTGATCCTGTTCTGCGACATCGTCGATCCGGCCTCGGGCGAGCTCTACGCGCGCGACCCCCGCTCGACCGCCAAGCGCGCCGAGGCCTATGTCCGCGCCACCGGCATCGCCGACACCATCTATGTCGGGCCGGAGGCCGAGTTCTTCATGTTCGACGACGTCCGCTTCGAAGACGGCTACAATTCGTCTTACTATCAGATCGACGACATCGAGCTGCCGACCAACAGCGGCACCAAATACGATACGGGGAATCAGGGCCACCGGCCGCGTGCCAAGGGCGGCTATTTCCCGGTCGCGCCGGTCGACAGCGCCGTCGACATCCGCGGCGAGATGGTCTCGACCATGCTCGAAATGGGCCTCCCCTGCGACAAGCACCATCATGAGGTGGCCGCTTCGCAGCACGAGCTCGGCCTCACCTTCGGGACGCTGACCGAGACCGCGGACCGGATGCAGATCTACAAGTACGTCGTGCACATGGTCGCGCAGGCCTATGGCAAGACGGCGACCTTCATGCCCAAGCCGATCAAGTCGGACAACGGATCGGGCATGCACACCCACATGTCGCTGTGGGCGGGCGGGCGGCCGCTCTTCGCCGGCAACGGCTATGCCGGCCTTTCCGAGACGGCGCTCTACTTCATCGGGGGCGTCATCCGCCACGCCAAGGCGATCAACGCCTTCACCAACCCGACGACCAACAGCTACAAGCGCCTCGTCCCCGGCTTCGAGGCGCCGGTCCTGCTCGCTTATTCGAGCCGCAACCGCTCCGCCTCCTGCCGCATCCCCTATGGCGCCGGCGAGAAAGCGAAGCGGGTCGAGTTCCGCTTCCCCGACGCGCTGGCCAACCCCTATCTGGCTTATTCGGCTTTGCTGATGGCGGGCCTCGACGGCATCCAGAACCGGATGCACCCCGGCGAGGCGATGGACAAGAACCTCTACGACCTGCCGCCGGCCGAGATGGTCAATGTCCCGACAGTGTGCGGCTCGCTGCGCGAGGCGCTGATCGCGCTCCAGAACGACCGCGCCTTCCTCACCCGCGGCGACGTCTTCTCCGACGACCAGATCGACGCCTATATCGAGCTCAAGTGGGAAGAGCAGCTGCGCTGGGAGACGACGCCGAGCCCGGTCGAATACGACATGTATTATTCGAGCTGAGCCGCAGGCGTCCGCGGCGGGAGGGCAGGGCGCTTCCGTCCGTCCGCGGCAGCAGCGGCTGCGGCAGCTCCGGGCGCGAGCCGAGCGGCCCGGCGACGCCGAGTTCCGGGCGGCTCGCACGCCCGGTGATCCGGATCGCGGGAGTGAGGCCGCCAGGCGAACGGGTGACGATGTCGAGCCGCGGATCGGGCGGGGTCTCGCCTTCGAAGCGCATCGAGCCGCGGCTGAGCGGGATCGCCCGGCCGAGGACGGTGTAGCTGCCGTCGACCAATGTCGCGTCGCCAGTGAGAGCGGGCGCGGCGGCCGTGCCGCCGAGTCGAAGGTCGGCGTCCCAGCGGCTGTCGAGGCCGCGTCCCTCCACCTCGATCCGCTCGCCGCGGAGGCGCAACGCGAGCGCCCAGCCTGCGCCGCCCCGGCCGTCGCCGCCGCCCGCCCCGCCGCTCCCGCCGCCGAAGCGGAGGCGGGTGCCGCTCAGCCGCAGGTCGCCCGATATGGTGCCGCCGTCGCCGGCCGAGCGGATGCGGAGCGGCCCGCTGACCCGCGCCCGCATCGCGGGCGTCGCCACCAGCAAAGCCGAGTCCGCCTCCAGCCGGAGGTCGAGCGCGCCGCCGAAGCCGATTTCGCCGTCGCCCGCTAACCGGCCGCCGCCTTCGGTCCGGCCTGAGAAGCGGTCGAGCCGCAGCCGTCGACCCTCGAAGCTCCCGCGCGCCTCGACGCCGCTCATGCTGGCGCCGGCGGCGCTGCTCGCAAGACGGCCGCCGCTGAGGCTCACCGTGCCGCTCACCTCAGGGCGGGAGACGCTGCCGGAGATGGCGGCGTCCAGCGTCAGCGGCCCGCTCAGCCGGATTGCGTCGGTGCCTGCGGCTTCCCACAGGCGATCGGACGCGCCGGCGAAGCGCACCCGCCCTTCCAGCGCCTCGCCGGTCATGGCCACGGTGGCATCCAGCCGCCCGCTGCCGATCGGCAGGGCGCCGAGCCGCGCATCGATCGCGATCAGATGCGCCTCCACCCGCTGGCCGACGCCGGCGGCGGTCAGGACGAGCGGGCCGGAGAGGCTGCCGCGAAAATCGAGGGCGCCGGTGACGCCGCTGCCGCTCGGGCGGAGGACGCCTGCCGCGGTCGCGCCGGAGACGCTGAGCGCCGCGACGTCGATCCGATCGGCGGCGAAGCGCCCCCTCGCGCTGAACGGCCCCAGCGGTGAACCGCCACGCGCCCGATAGGCGTAGCCGCTTGCCGCCGCCTCGATGTCGAGCGTGACCTGGCGGAGCCCGAGGCTGCCGGGCGGCCGCGCGAGGCGCAGTCCGATCCGCGGAGCGGTGGCGGTCCCGTCAAGCCGCAGCGCCAGCGGGCCGAGCGATGCCTGGCGCCCTGCGCCCTCGAAGCGCAGCCCGGCTCCGGGAGCGATCGTTCCCCTGCCCGAGAGCTGCAGCCGAGGGGCCGTGAAGCGCATGTTCGGCAAGCCGATCGCGCCCGAAGCTCCGCCTGCGACCTGCGTCTCGATACGCAGCGGCCCGCCGGCCGCCCAGGCCAGTGCCTCATTCTCCGCGCGGCGCACGAGGCCACGCATGGTGGCCGAAAGGGGGCTGCCGCTGGCGGCACGAAAATCGGCCGTGAGATCGATCGGCCCGAGACCGGCGAGGCGGTACGCGTCGGCCGCCGCGGTGCCCCCCACAGCATAGCGGCCGCTCTCCAGATCCATCCGCAGACGGAGCCGGCCGCGTAAGGCGCGCGAGGCGAACCGCAGCGCCTCCGCCTCCAGCCGCCCATTCGCCGTCCGCACCGTCCCGTCGATCCGCAGATCGCGGAGCAGGGCCGCCGCTTCCTCCCCGACGCCGCCGACCGCCCTTGCTGTCGCCGTCACGGGGAGCGAGACGCCTGCCCGCGTCCAGCGGCCGCTCCCGGAGGCGGCGACGCCGTCCAGCCAGGCCGATCCGAGCAGCAGCCGCGGGACCGCCGCGCGATAGGCGACCGAAGCATCTCCGAACGGCCCGTTGAGCAAGGCGGTAACCCGCGTTCCGGCCCCCGCGACGTCCCGGAGCGGCCCTGCAGGGCGCAGCAGCTCGAAGGTGACGCCGAGGTCGCGGAAGCGATCTTCGCGCAGGTCCGCGGCACCGGTGGCGGCGAGGCGCATCGCGGCGGAGCGGGCGGCCAGGCGGCCGGCGAGCACGCCCTCGTCGAAACGGGCTTCGGCGCCGATGAGGGTGCGCGGCGCCGCCAGCCCGGCGGCCGATCCCGCGAGCAGCGGTCCGGGCTCGATCCAGCCGGTGGCGCCATAGAGGCCGGAGGCGGCGGACAGGCGCAGCTCGCCGCTTCGGCGGCCTTCAATGTCGATGAGCGCCTGCCCGCGCCAGTTGTGCCATGCGCCGTCGCCGTTCGCCTCGAGCCGGAGCGGGCGGGAAACGCCCAGCATCTTCGCGAGCACCCCGCCGGCGGGGGCGTCGAGGGCAAGGTCGAGGTCGAACTCGTCGCGATCGGGCGCGGCGTCGATCAGGAGCGCCAGCCGATCGCCGCCCCCGCGCATCGTCGCATCGAGATCGAGGAGGAAGCGTCCGCGACGATATTCGACCTCGCCGGTGACCCGCGCGACCCGCCGCGTGCCGGTCACCGCCTCTCCGAAGCGGAGCTGGGCGATGTCGAGGCGGCCGATGTGGAGATCAGAGCGCGGCAGCGTCGGCTCGTCGTCGTCGAGGAGCTGCGGGGCGCGCTGGACGATGATGAGATCGCTCGTCGCCTGATGGATGACGAGGCGGCCCCACAGCCAGGCGAGCGGCTGCCATTCGAGCTCCATCTGCGGAGCCTCGGCGAAAAGGCCTTCAGGGTCGTAGAGGCGGACGTCGCGAAGCTCGGTCCGGCCCCAGATCGAGCCCCCGATCCGGCCGATGCGGATGCGCAGCCCGGAATCCGGGGCGATGGCGGCGACGCGGTCGAGGATCAGCCGGTGGCCGAGATCGGTGTCGAGCAGCAGGCCGATCGCGCCGACCGCGAGCATGAGCGCGATCAGGAAGCTGAGCACCGCTTTCGCGATCCACGACGCGATGCGCCGGGCCGGCCGCGCCGGCGGAGCGGATGCGGCGCTACCGTCCGGCGCTTCCGTGGCGGTCAGCATGATGTCGTTGCAGGGCGCCGCATGGCGGCGAGACTAGACGTTGCACCTGTACCGCGCCAGAATGAAGCGCGTGCCGGGCCTAGTGGAGCGTCGCCTCTCCGGGTCCCGAAGCGAGGCGCCCGATCATCCGCTCGATCTGCCGCCAGCGGCAATAATGGACGACGTTGCCGAGCGAGCGGCTGAGGCTGGCGAGGCGCGCCGCCTCGCTCGCCGCATGCTCGCCGAACCGGCTGATCAGCGCGTCCGCATCGGCGACGGCCGTGCGGTCCGGAAGATGGATGTAGTCGTGCAAGTGAATTTCCCGCCCCTTCGTACTGGAGGCCTCCTACCGCGGCAGCGGTTTCGATTTGCACCAGCGAAACTGCTCAACGGCGCGTTCACCAGAAAAGGCGGCGCGGCGAGGGTTGGAAGCCGGCGCGGCCGCTGCCATGAGGGCGCCATGGCACAGTCACCACGCAATCCGCGCTCCGGCGGCGCCCTGCTCGCGGTCAGCATCGTCGCCGGGTCCGTCGGGGGCACGATCGGCGGCCAGCCCAGCCTCGGCTTTCTCGCGGGCCTCGCCGCGGGGCTGGCGATGCTCCTGGCCGTCTGGCTGGTGGACCGCCGCCGAGGCTGAGCTCAGCCGATCCGGCGGCCGACCCAGACGACGCGGCCGACGATCTCCACCCCTGCCGGGTCGCAGTCCGGCCAGCTCGGATAGGCAGGATTGTCGCTGCGGATCGAGATGGCGCGTCCTGCGGGATGCGGCGCGACCCGCTTCACCACGAGGGCATCCTCGATCCTGAGCACGTAGATGCCGTCGCGCAGCCGGTCGCCGGCGTCGCCGCGGTCGACCATGATCTCGTCTCCGTCCGCGAGCGTCGGCGCCATCGAATCGCCCTCGACGCGGATCAGCGACAGCCGCTTCGGATCGGCGGCAAGGCGCCGCAGCCATGCTGGATCGAACGCAATGTGTCCGCGCGCGCGTTCGCCGCCCGCCAGGGCGCCGGCACCCGCGGCTGCGCCCACTTCGAGCCTCGCGACGCGGACGAGGCCGCCCCGATCGGGTGCAAGCGGCCCGCGCTCCGGTGCGCCGAGCGCCTCTTCCTCGATGCCGAAGTAGCGGGCGAGCAGCCGCCTGTCCTCCTCGGCCAGGCGGCGCGGCGTCCCGCGCTTGATATATTGCTGGATATACGCGGGGTTGCGGCCGAGCATCCGCGACAGGCCGGCATAGTCCGCCCCCTGCTCCTCGATCAGCCGCGCGAGCGCGGCGCGTGCGCCGGCTTCATCCATGAACCACCTTTTAGCATAGGATTTTTCCTAGACAAGTAGGAATTCTCCTTGGACACTGGAACATAGAACGAACAGTGATTCGCGAGGAGGAGTGGAAATGGATCTTCTGCAACGCATCGAGCGGCATCTGGAGAAGAGCGGCGCGAAGGCGACGAGTTTCAGCCGGGCTGCGGTGAACGATCCCGGTTTCCTGCGGCAGCTGAGGAACGGACGCGAGCCGAGGCCCGAGACGATCAAACGGGTCGAGGCCTTCCTCGAGGCCGCCGAAAGCCAGCGGGAGGCGTCGGGATGCGCAAGGTGATCGAGGATGCGGCGACCGAGCTGCTGCGGGCGCTCGGCGCCTGTTTCGCCGGCTGCGACGGCGCCTTCCGCGTCGAGGAGCTCAGCAGCCGCGGCTGGGCGAGCGTCACGTTCAGCGGCGCGCGCCACCGGATCGCCTTCAGCCTGCACGGTCCGGGTGCCGGCGCCGCGGCGGACGCGTTCCTGGAGCGGATGGCGGAAGCCGAGTTCGACCTTCGCGGCCACGTCCTGGCGGACATCGCGCTGGTGAGCGAGGACCGTTCGCCTGCCGGCGAGCGCGTCCAGGTCTGCATCGAGGCCTTGACCGTCGAGGACGCCTAGCGCGCGCGCGCAGCCATCTTCTGGAGGTTCTCGATGGCGCTGCGCAGCCTGTCGTCGCCGCGCTCCGGCTCGACGAAGACGGCCGGTTCCGCCGTGGGCGGGACGAAGGCGGTTTCGTGCCGCTCCTGGCGGCGGCGGGCGAGGCCGCGCTCCAGCCTCGCCATCAGCTCCGCGATGCTGTCGTCGCCGGCAGTCTCGGCCGTCGGCGGCGCTGCAGCGGCCTCCAGGGCCGCCGCCGGCACGAGGACCGGCTCCGGCAGCGTCGGAGCCGCGGTCGGATCCACCGGCGGCGGTGCGGGCGCGAGCATCTCGATCCCGGGCCCGTCGAGCTCCAGCTCGTCGGCGGGACCGTCATCTGCCTGCTCCGCCTGAGGCTCGGCAGGAAAGTCTTCGGGGCGCCAGAAAGGCGCAGGCGCAGGCGCAGGCGCCGGAAAGGGAGCGCGGGACGGCGTCGGCTCGCCGAGCTCGCGGGCCGCGAGGATCGGACGGCGGGCCGGCGCATCCGGATGGACGTCCGAGCGGCGCAGGCGCGGCGCTTCGAATTCGCGCTCCGGCTCGGCGGCCTCGCGCTCGCGCCGGCGGGGTGCCTCCGCCTTGCGGCCGAGCATGCGCAGCAGCAGGAAGACGGCGAGGATCGTGCCGCCCGCGGCGATCGCGGCGAGGGCCGCGCGCGCCTTGTTGCCGAGCGGCGGCTCTGCGGCAGACAGGATCGAGGGGAGCTGGCTCAATTCGACCGCGCGGGAGAGAAGGTCGGCGGGCATGACGAAGGCGACGAAGCCGACGGACAGTCCGGCGAGCAAGGCGAGCGGGAAATCGATCGAGCCCCTGCTCGCGCCGCGCTGCGCCTCGTTGAGAAACTTCGTTGCCATTAGAGGGCCTTGCTGCTGAGCTTCCGGTAAACGGGCTCATAACGGGAAATATTTGACGACCAGTTACGATCGCGCTCGACGAAGCGGCGCGCGGTCTCGCGGCGCTCGTCCCAGGCTGCGCGGTTCTCGAACAGGTGCGCGATGGCGCCGGCCATCGCGGCCGGATCGCCGGCGGGGAAGAGCGTGCCGGTGACCCCGTGCTCGATCAGCTCGCGGTGGCCGCCGACGTCGGACGCGGCGACGAGCTTCTTCTGCGCCATCGCCTCCAGCGGCTTGAGCGGCGTCACCAGTTCCGTGAGGCGCATCGCCTTGCGCGGATAGACGAGGACGTCGATGGCCGCGTACCAGCGTTCGACCTCGTGGTGGGGCACGCGGCCGGCGAAGTGGATCCGGCCGCTTGCGGGCGAGGCGGCCGCCTGCGCGCGAAGCTGCGAGTCCATCGGTCCGCCGCCGACGAGCAGCAGCCGCGCCTTCGGCCTCAGCCGGGCGAGGAGCGGCATCGCGGCGATGAGGTCGTCGAGCCCCTCGTAGTCGTAGAAGGAGCCGATGAAGCCGATCACCTCGGCATCGTCGTCGAACCCGAGCTCGCGTGCGAATGCGGCATCGCGCCCCGGAGGGCTGCCGAACAGGCTCATGTCGACGCCGTTGGGCGATACGAGGATCTTGGCCGGATCGACTCCCCGGGATACGAGGTCGCGCCGCAGCCCCTCGCAGATCACCGCCACCGCATCGGCCTTGCCTGCCGCCCATGTCTCGAGCGCCCTGGTCAGCCGGTAGCGCGGCGAGCCTTCGCGGCCGGTGCCGTTGCCGACCGCCGCGTCCTCCCAGAAGGCGCGGATCTCGTAGAGCAGCGGAACCCCGTGCCGGCGGGCGGGGCGGAGCGCGGCGAGCGCGTTCAGCACCGGCGAATGGACGTGGAGCTGGTCCGGGCGAACGGCGCGGATCACCTCCGCGATGCGGCGCGAGAAGGCGGCGATCTCGCGCCATTCCCTGAGCGGCGACGGCCCTGCGGGCGCGGCGGGAGTGCGATGGAAGGTAATGCCGTCGACGGTCTCGGGTCCCGGCACATCGGCGGCGTGGCGCGGCCCCGTCAGGCAGATCGGGTCCCAGCCGCGCTCGATCTGCGCCTTGACGATGGCGCGGGTCCGGAAGCTGTAGCCGCTCTGGAGAGGCAGGCCGTGGTCGAGGACGTGAAGGATCCGCATCGCCGTTTCCCCTGCCATGACAAACTTAACGCGGCGTCAACTGCGCCCGCTTAAGAGCCGATCGGAAGGAGGTCCGGCGGACGCATGATCGACAGTTTCGCGCTTCTCCTCAGCCACGGCCTGATCCTGCTCGCCGCCTGGCGGCTGGTCCAGCGGCCGGACCTCGACGACGACGCGGCGCCGCCGGAGCCCCGCCCGGTGCGCTGGCGCACCGGCGAGCGGGAGGACGGCGCCGGTGCGTGACCTCTTCTTCGTCGGCTTCCTCGGCACCTTGTTCGAGCTCGGCTGCAAGCGGCCGTTCCTGTTCGTGCCGGCTTATGCCTATGTCGACATCGTCGCACCGCAGCGGCTCTCTTATTACCTGCTGAGCGGCGGCAACATCGTCCTCTACACCGCCGTCGCGGCGATGGGCTGCTGGCTGCTGTTCGACGACAAGAAGGACTTCCGGGTCAGCGGCCGCCAGTGGGTGATGCTCGCCTTGCTCGGCTATGCCGGCCTCACCACGCTCAACGCCGACATGCCCTATGAAGCGGCGGACAAATGGGACTGGGTGTGGAAGGCGCTGGTCTTCGCGATCTTCCTCCCCTTCACGCTGCGCACCAAGCTCCGCATCGAAGCCTATCTCCTGTTCATGGTGCTCGCCGCCTCGGCGATCGTGATCGTCGGCGGCATCAAGACCTTGCTGTCCGGCGGCGGCTACGGCTCGCTCAACCTCATGGTCGACAATAATAGCGGCCTCTAC
>DASWMB010000182.1:0-12358 GCA_036399955.1 Allosphingosinicella sp.
CGCCGAGGCGCGCGCCTACCTCTCCGACTACCGGACGATGACCGCGGAGGACGTGCGCGGGGCCGTCGCCCGCTTCGTCGCGGAGGAAGGCGACTGGTCGATGCTGGTCGAGCCTTCCCGCCGTGCGCCCGCTCCGGCGCAGCCCTCCGCGCCTGCGGCTTCGCAGCAGCGGCCTTGATCTGGATTCGATGCGCTCCCATGCTCTAGAGGGGGCCGGGCGAGCGAGGAGTATTGTGGCGAACGGCGCAGTCCAGATATCGGCGAGGAACCTGCCGCCGGAGCTGGATCGCGGCTGGGACCCGTTGCGGCTCCAGCAGCAGCCCTTCTTCGACGACAAGAACCGCGCCTTCTGGATCCTCCAGTCGGCGGGGTGGGCGGGCTATTTCATCCTGCGCATCCTCTCGATCGTCTCCAACGTCTCGCGCGAGATGATCGGCAGCTACGTGCTGCACACCGCATTGCTCACCGTCACCGGCTATTCGATCACCCTCCTCATGGCCGCCTGCTACCGGCGGCTGATCCGGATGCGCCCGAACGTCACCTGGGCGCTCACCATCGCCATGGTCGTGCTCGCCTCCGCCGCCTTCTCGGCGATCGAGACCTGGAGCTATGCGACGTTCATCGAGCCCGGCCGCACCCTCGGCGGCATCCGCCTGCTCGGCGCGATGCTGCTCACCTTCTCGCTGCTCGCCGCCTGGTCGTCGCTCTATTACGGGGTCAATTACTACCTGCTGCTCGAGCAGCAGACCGACCGCCTGCTGCGGCTCGAGCACCAGGCGAGCTCGGCGCAGCTGGCGATGCTGCGCTACCAGCTCAACCCGCACTTCCTGTTCAACACGCTCAATTCGATCTCGACCCTCGTCCTCCTCAAGCAGACCGACCGGGCCAATGCGATGCTGTCGCGCCTGTCGAGCTTCCTGCGCTATACGCTGGTCAACGAGCCGACCGGCACGGTGACGGTCGCGCAGGAGGTGGAGACGCTGAAGCTCTACCTCGAGATCGAGAAGATGCGCTTCGAGGAGCGGCTGCGCGCCCACTTCTCGATCGACCGCCAGGTCGAGCGGGCGCTGATGCCCTCGCTATTGCTCCAGCCGCTCGTCGAGAACGCGATCAAATATGCGGTGACGCCGCAGGAGGAAGGGGCCGACATCTCGATCGAGGCGAAACTGAACGTCGATCGGGTGGCGATCACCGTCTCCGACACGGGTCCCGGTGCCGAGGACCATTGGGTGCGCGCCCAGCAATCGACCGGCGTCGGCCTCGCCAACATCCGCGATCGCCTGCAGCAGGCCTATGGCGACAACCACCGGTTCGACACCCATTCGGACACACGCGGAGGTTTCCGCGTTCAGATCGAAATCCCCTATCAGGTCGAAGCCAAGGAGCCGAAATGACCATTCGCACGATCCTCGTCGACGACGAACCGCTGGCGATCCAGGGGCTCCAGCTGCGGCTCGATCCGCACGACGACGTCGAGATCATCGAGACCTGCTCGAACGGCCGCGAGGCGATCCGCGCGATCAAGACCCACAAGCCGGACCTCGTCTTCCTCGACATCCAGATGCCCGGCTTCGACGGCTTCTCGGTCATCCAGGGGCTGATGGAGGTGGAGCCGCCCTTGTTCGTCTTCGTCACCGCCTATTCGGATCACGCCATCCGGGCGTTCGAGGCGCAGGCGGTCGACTATCTGATGAAGCCGGTCGAGGAGGAGCGGCTTGCCGACACGCTCGACCGGGTGCGCCTGCGCCTCCAGGAGAAGAGGAGCGCCGAGGAAGCGGGCAAATTGAAGGAAGTGCTCGCCGAGGTGGCGCCGGACGCGGTCGACACGCTCGACGCTGCGAGCGACGACGGCAGCCACGCCTCGAACCGCTACGAGAAGCTCATCAACATCAAGGACCGCGGCCAGATCTTCCGCGTCGACGTCGATTCGATCGAGAAGATCGACGCCGCGGGCGACTATATGTGCATCTACACCGGCGACAACACGCTCATCCTCAGGGAGACGATGAAGGACCTCGAGAAGCGCCTCGACCCGCGCCGCTTCCAGCGCGTCCACCGCTCCTGCATCGTCAATCTCGATCAGGTCCGCCAGGTGAAGCCGCACACCAACGGCGAGTGCTTCCTCGTCCTGGAGAGCGGATCGCAGGTGAAGGTGTCGCGTTCCTATCGCGACGTCGTCGCAAGGTTCGTGCATTGATCCTCGCCGCCCTCTTCCTCGCCCAGGCCGCCACGCCGCAGGCGCAGCGCCCGGCGGACATCGAGATCGAAATCGGCCTCACGGCGCGCCGGGTCACGATCGAGCGCCGGGGCGAGGCGTCGCTCGAGGTTCGCGCTTCCCCGGACGGCGGCTCCGCGGTCGCGGTGCAGGCGCCGGAGGCGAACGGCCGGCGCAGCCTGCGCAACGCCGACGTGCGAGTGCGCGCGGAGGCGCGGATCGCGGATCCGCACAGCCCGCAGGCCCAAATTCGCACAGAGGCTGAAACCGCCCAGCCGGAGTGACGTTGTGGCCCCGTAACAGGGAGCCGGTCCATGCGTAGAACGATCCTCGCGGCCGCCGCCGCGGCCACTGCCCTCGCCCTCGCCACCCCCGCCGCCGGCCAGCGCCGCGACGCCCCTCCGGGGGGCCCGCAGGCCAATTCGCAGCTCGCGCTGCAGGCCGAGAGCGGCCAGAACCCGCCCGACGTCGTGCTCGACGTGCCGAACCTCTCGGTCGAGCAGCTCACCGTCGAGGTCAACAACCTGCGCGTGAACCTCGCCCTCGAAGCCCGCCTCGCCAACCTCCTCCACCTCAGCGCCGGCGCCAACGCTCAGATCGACAACGTCCGGATCGACCTTCGCGGCGTCCGCGCCCAGGCGACCCTGCTCGTCCGGCTCGACAATGTCCGCGCGATCATCGAGCGCACGCTCCAGACGCTCGACAACAATCCACAGATCGTCACGCAGCTGCTCTCCACCGTCGACAATACCGTGGGGACCGTCGGCAACGTCGCCAACAACACGGTCGGTACCGTCGGCAGTCTCGCCGGGGGCCTCCTCCGCAACGGCCAGGTCCTCGACCTCGCCCGCGCCGGCCTCAGCGAGGTCTCGCGCACCGTGAACACCGCCGGCCAGACCGTGCGGCGGGTGACCGACAGGAGCGGGAACCTGCTCGAAGTCGTGACCGACACCGCCAACCGCATCGTCTCCTCGCGACGGGTGAGCGGGGCGACGGGGACGCAGCCGCAGCAGCAGTAGCCGCCGCAGGCGCGCGTTTACGGAGCGTTCGCACGTCCGGCCCTAGCGTCGGGCGGTGTCGAAGCATTGGAATCCGCGTCAGGGCCACATGCGCCCGCGCAGCCCCGGCTTGCCGCGGGAGTGGCGCCCCCAGGGCCGGAGGCGGCGGCGCTGGAGCGTCACCGCGGCCGAGCTCCGGCTGGTGCTGCTCGGCGGCATCATGCTCGGGCTCGTTGCGCCGCAGCTCGTCTCCGGACGCTTGTGGGAGAACCGGCACGACGACGCGGCGCCGATGCCGTCGTCCCCGGAGTCCGATCCGTGGCGTGAATCGCGGCTCTCGCGCGAAATCCTCGAAGCGCAGGAGGCACCGCCCGCCTCGCTCCTGCCGCCGGAGCCCGATCCGCAGCGCACCGCCGCCAGCGCCGGTGCAGTCCGCGTGATCGACGGCGACACATTCCGCCTCGCCGGCGAGACGATCCGGATCGCCGACATCGACACGCCCGAGATGGAGGGACGCTGCGCCTACGAAAGCGCCCTCGCCAGACAGGCGGCCGACCGGATCGAGGCGCTGCTCGCGGCCGGCGCGTTCGAGCTGGCGCCGGCGCCCGACGGGCGCGACGAGGACCGCTACGGCCGGAAGCTGCGCATCGTCACGCGCGGCGGCGAAAGCCTCGGCCAGCGGCTCGTTACCGAAGGGCTCGCGCGGACATGGACCGGGCGGCGTATGCTCTGGTGTGCGTGAGCCGGGGCGCCTCAGTCCCGCCGATCCAGATAATTGCTGTGCCACCAGATGCGGCTGACGCGGCCCTGGCGGTCGCGGTCGAAGCGGACTTCTTCGGCGAGCGTGTCGTTCTGACGGACGACGCGGAAGCGGTCGCCCTCGACGTGGCGCAGGCGGGTGATGTCGCCGGCCGGCGCATCGACGTAGAGATCGATCACCATCAGCTCGTTGCCGTAGGGCGCGACATAGACGTCGCTGGCCGACCGGTTGGTGCGGTAGGCGCCTTCGAACGCGGCGAGATCCGCCACCGGCCGCGGACCGGCGGCTTCGGGCGGCTGTTGCGGCCGGGGCTCCGGCCCGGTCGGCGGTACCATCGCCGCGGCGGCCCGGACGATATCGGCGCCGACGAAATCCTAGAGCTGGCGCGCGAAGCGGCCGGGCTCGCCGTCGTCGACATTGACGAGGACGACGATGGCGAGCTTGTCCTGCGGGCGCATCATCAAGGTCGTGCGATAGCCCGGGCAATAGCCGCCATGGCCGACGAAGGTCTTGTTCGCGTGCTGGTAGGTGGCGAAGCCGAGGCCCCAGGTCTCGCTTGGGTTGTCGGGCGTCATCCAGTGAACGCGCTGCATCTCCCGCAGGGTGGACGAGCGCAGGACGTTCTCGCCGCCGCTTGCGAGCAGGCGGAACTGCCAGGAGGCGAAGCGGCCCAGATCCTCGGCGGTCGAGGCGAATCCGGCGGCGGGCGCGAGCGCGTTCAGCGTGTAGACCGGCATCGCCTCGCGGTCCCAGCCGGTGCGGCGCGCGGCATAGCCGATGGCGAGCTCGCCGCCCCGCATGCGGACCGGGATCTCCGAGGTCGTGCGGGTGAGGCCAAGCGGCGTCAGGAAATTGGCGCGGACATATTGGTGATAGTCCTGGCCGGACGTGGCCTCGATGACGTTGCCGAGGAGCGCCATGCCGAGGTTCGAATATTGGAGCTGGTCGTAGGCACGGTAGAGGTTGGTCTGCTCGCCGAGCCGTGCGCGGACCGTGGCGACGTCCGGGAAGCGCACGTCGCTCCAGTAAGGCGTGTCCGCTTCGCGGGGGAGCCCGGCGACATGGCTCATGATCGCACGGGCCGTGACCGGGCCGTCCGGCGTCTGCACGTCGCGGATGTTGTACCAGGGAAGGTAGGCGGAGATCGGCCGGTCGATGTCGAGCCGGCCGGCATCGCGCTCGCGCATCGCCGCCATCGAGGTGAAGAGCTTCGAGATCGAGCAGATCGAATAGCGGGTCTGCGGCGTCGCGCGGACGCGGCCCGCGACGTTGGCGTATCCGAAGCCGCGCGACCAGACGACCTGCTGGTCGTGGACGATCGCCATCGAAGCGCCGGCGACATTGTCGCGGGCGAGGCTGGTCTCGATCCAGGCCTCGGCGGCGCGGAGGCGGGCGGCGACCTTGGGATCGGTGGCGATCGAGGGCGCCGGGGCCTGGGGAGCGGCGGCCGGCGCAGTAACATGCTGGGCGGGCGGCAGTGCCGCCGGCTGCGCGGCGACCGGCGGTGCGGTGAGCGACGCCAGGGCGAGCGTTGCGGCGGTCCTGCTGTGCTTCATCTCGATTCCCCGTCGTCGATCCTAATTGCCGCGCAGAATAACTCCCGGCGCAGGCGCATCAAGGCACTCGTCGCGAGCGGCAGCGGGCATTGAGCGGCGCGGCGCGGAACTGCCACTCCGCCGAGCGGCCGCCGGAGCCTTCGATCCGCCCGGTGAGGCGATTTCCGGAGCGGCGGTAGACGATGCGCTGCGGGAAATCGTGCTCCGGATTTTCGAACACCGCCTCGCGGGAGGAATGACGGACGAGGCGGAAGCGGCCCGGTTCCTGCCCGGCAGGCTGGGCGGTGAAATGCGCTTCGCCTGTGCCGCCGGAGAATTCGATCCGCATCTGCTCGAAAGAGGAGCTGCCGTCGCCGGCGAGAGTGAGGTTCGTGCCGAGCATCGCGCCGCCGCGACGGGTGCTCCACGTCTCGGACACTTCGCGCCCGTCCGAGCAGGAGAGCCAGTAGCCGCCCAGCCAGTCGAGGTCGGGCTGGGCCGCCGGCTGGAGCATCGCCGCGGCCAGCGTCAGCACCATCGTCATGGCCGTCCCTCCTCCTCGATCTCCGCCGCCGCGCTCTCGGCTCGAACTGCCGCCGCCTCGGCGCGCAGCCTCTCCTCCGCGGCGAATTCGTCACTGAACGCGGCGGCCATGATCCCGGTGGGGATCGCGATCAGCACGATGCCGCCGATCGAGATCAAAGATGCGACCAGCTTGCCCAGCGCCGTCGCCGGCACGGCATCGCCATAGCCCACCGTCGTCATCGTCACCGACGTCCACCACAAGGAGCGCGGGATCGATCCGAACTGTTCCGGCTGCGTGTCGCCTTCGATGAGGTAGATCAAAGTCGCCGCTGTGACGAGGAAGAACAGGAACATCATGAACGCGACGGCGAGGTGGCTGGCGCGCGAGCGCGTCGCCCGGTCCATGATCGCAAAGGCGCGCGAGAAGCGGCCGAGCTTGGCGATCCTCAGCATCCGCATCACCCGAAGCAGCCGCAGCAGCATTGCGTTGGCGCCGAGGAACGGGAGCAGCGAGCCGAGGATCGCGACCAGATCGATCAGCGCGGTCGGTGAGCGCATCCACTTGAGGCGCGAGATCCCTGCCTCGGGCGCCGACCAGAGCCGCAGCGCATATTCGACCGAGAAGATGAAGGCGAAGAGCAGCTCAGCCGCCGCGAACAGGCGCCTGCGCGGGTCCGCGATCAGGGGCTCGGTTTCCACGACCGCCATGATCGTGGCGACCAATATGGCGACGATCAGGAATCGCGCGGTCGGCGTCAGCCGCCCCTGCGGGCTGAGCTCGTCGTGGACGCGGCGGCGCAGCGTCCTCGCGTCGTCGATTTCAGCAACCCCAGCATCCACGCGCGCGCCCTCCCCGCAGCAGAGGCTAGAGCGGTCAGATCAAAGTGACCAGCGCGAAACCGCCGGCGAGGAGGCCGAGGAAGATCCAGCTCACCAGCGTCAGCCGCTCCTCGATGATGCGCTGGATCGGCTCGCCGAAGCGCTTGAGCAGCGCGGCGATGACGAAGAAGCGCACGCCCCGCGTGATCGTCGCCATCAGGATGAAGAGGGGAAGGTTGAAATGGGCAAGGCCGCTCGCGATCGTCACCAGCTTGAACGGGATCGGGGTCAGGCCTTTGACGAGGATGATCCAGGTGCCGTATTCGGCGTACCACAGCCGGTATTCCTCGGCGGCGTCGTGCATGCCGTAGAGGTTGATCAGCCAGACGCCGAGGCTGTCGTAGAGGAAATAGCCGATCGCATAGCCGAACATGCCGCCGGCGACCGACGCGAGCGTGCAGACGGCGGCGATCAGATAGGCCTGCTCGCGCCGGGCAAGCACCATCGGCACCAGCATCACGTCCGGCGGGATCGGGAAGAAGCTGCTTTCCGCGAACGAAACCGCCGCCATGCCGGGAATGGCGTGGCGGTGGCGCGCGACGCGCAGGGTCCAGTTGTAAAGGCCGCGAAACATCGATCCCCCGGGAAGCGGCGGAGCCTTAGCGGCAACGGCTTTTGCGCGCCAGAGCCATGCGTTGCCGCGCGACAATGCTGCGCCTCCGAAACGGTTTTCGGGCCTCTCCTTGCCGAGCCTCGCCCTTCTGTGTAGTCTCCGCCTCAGGTCAACGGCCGGCCTGTCGCCGTCCGGAACGAGAACACAGAGTCCCTTGATGGCGTCAGAAGCCGCCACCGCGCCGCAGCCGCCGGACCAGAGTCCGGCCGAAGCGGCCACCGCTCCCTTCCCCGCCGAACCGGCGCGGCGTACCGCCCGTCACACTTACGGCGCGCTCGATCTCGGCACCAACAATTGCCGGCTGCTGATCGCGCGGCCGGCCGAGACCGGCTTCGTCGTGATCGACGCTTTCTCGCGCGTCGTCCGGCTCGGCGAGGGGCTGGGCAGCAGCGGCCGGATCAGCGACGCGGCGATCGACCGGGCGCTCGGCGCCCTCGCGGTCTGCGCCGAGAAGCTGCGCCGCCGCCGCGTCACCCTCGCCCGCTCGGTCGCGACCGAAGCCTGCCGCCGCGCCGTCAACGGCCGCCACTTCGTCGAGCGCGTCCGGAACGAGACCGGCATCTGCCTCGAGATCATCGCTCCGGAGGAGGAAGCGCGGCTGGCCATGCTCGGCTGCCACCGCCTGCTCGAGCCGGGCGATGGGCCCGCGCTCATCTTCGACATCGGCGGCGGCTCGACCGAGCTCGTCCTCATCGACACGGACGACGATGCGCCGCGGATCAAGTGCTGGTGGTCGGCGCCATGGGGCGTGGTCTCGCTGACCGAGAGCGAGATCCGCAACGTCACCGATCCGGAGGAGCGCCTCGCCGCCTACGGCCGCATGAAGGAGCGCGTCCGCCACGCCTTCCGCCGCTTCGCCGAGCTCCTGCCGAAGTACAAGCACGACGTCCGGCTGATGGGCACGAGCGGCACCGTCACGACCCTCGCCAGCGTCCACCTCGCGCTCCCCAGCTACGACCGGCGCCAGGTCGACGGGCTGATGATGCCGGTCGAGGCGATGCGGCGGGTGAGCTCGATGCTGTCGGGGATGAGCCATGAGGAGCGCGCCGCCCTCCCCTGCATCGGCTCCGAAAGGGCCGACCTCGTCGTCGCCGGCTGCGCGATCCTCGAGGCGATCATGGACATGTGGCCCGCCCAGACGCTGGGCGTCGCCGACCGCGGCATCCGCGAGGGCATATTGCGCTCGCTGATGGCCCGCGACGGCTACGACATATGACGAGCGGCAGCGGCGGCCCGAAGCAGCGCGTCAAGACGGCCAGGGGGCGGAAGGTCGGTTCGACCGCATGGCTCGAGCGGCAGCTCAACGACCCTTATGTGAAGCGCGCAAAGGCGGAGGGCTACCGCTCCCGCGCGGCCTACAAGCTTTCCGAGCTCGACGACCGCTTCGGCCTGCTGAAGGGCGTGAAGCGCGTCGTCGACCTCGGCATCGCACCCGGCGGCTGGACCCAGGTGGTGCGCCGGCGCGCGCCCGGCGCCCACGTCGTCGGCATCGACCTCCTTCCCGCCGACCCGATCGACGGCGCCACCATCCTCCTCATGGACTTCATGGCCGAGGAGGCGCCGGAGCGGCTGCGCGAGGCGCTCGGCGGCGAGGCGGACCTGGTCCTGTCCGACATGGCGGCGAACACCGTCGGCCACCCCCAGACCGATCACCTGCGCACCATGGGGCTGGTCGAGGCCGCGCTCGAGTTCGCGGTCGAGATCCTTCGCCCCGGCGGCGCCTTCCTCGCCAAGGTGCTGGCCGGCGGCGCGGACAACAGCCTCGTCGCCGAGCTCAAGCGCCGCTTCTCGACGGTGAAGCACGCCAAGCCGCCGGCGAGCCGCAAGGGCTCGTCCGAATGGTATGTGGTGGCGCAGGGATTCAAGGGCCGCTGAACGCTCGCTCCGGCGATCTCCGCCTAGACGAAGTCGGTGGTCCCGTCCTTCTTGATCCGGACCAGCCCCATCGCGACCGAGCCGCCGGCTCCGATCAGCTTCACCTCCGCATTGCCGGTCGCCTTGACGCCCGCGGAGGCGCCCGCGCTGAGGAAGCCGAGGATCGCCGAACCCTTGCCCGCGATCTCGATCGAGGAGCTGGAGCGCTCGGAGCCGACGAACGAGAATTCCACCGCGTCATAGACTTCGTGGACGAGGTAGAAGTCCTTGTGCCGCCAGCCGGACGCCGCCTTCACGACCTGGGCGATTTGGTTGATGTTCGTGATGTGCGACCCCTTCAGAATCGGCGTCTTGAGGACATATTCGAACGCGCGGGTGAACTCGTATTTGACCGAAGCCTCGGCCGCGAGGTCGAGCTGCGCGGTCCCGGGCAACTCGGCGTTCGCCTGGAAGATGCGCTGACGCGTCCCGCTCGAGACGAGGTCGAGGCTCTTGTCCTGGTGAGGCGCCGTCTTCATCTTGTCGGTGTAGTTCGCGATCTGGTCGGCCTCGTGGAACAGGCCCTCGCCCTTGACCATGATCGCGCCGAGGGGAACCGGCGTCCCGGGCATCCACACGGCGGTCCCGCCAAGCGTGGACCTCACCCTCTTTCCATAGCGTTCCGGTAGCGACATGCCGATCCTCCCCCTGAGCGCTGCATGTGCGCAAGCGCTGCCAGGAAGGCTAATCCTGCGGGTCGGACTCGGCCAGCGCTAATTCCGGCGCGGCCTCAGCTCCGTGCCGCCCGTGCCTCGGCGACGGCGTCGCGCAGCGCCTCGTAGCCGACGGCGCCCTGGAGGACCCGGTCGCCGACGACGAAGGTCGGCGTGCCCTGTGCGCCGAGCGCGCGGGCGAGATCGAAATTCTTCTGAAGCTCCTGCCGCGCCTCGTCGTTCAGCGCGACCTCGCCGAGGCCGGTCGCCTGCCGCGCCTGCGCGATCGTCTGCTCGCTCGGCCGCCCCGCGGCGAACAGGCTGTCGTAGAAGGGGCGGTAGCGTCCGGCCCTGGCGGCCGCGAGGCTGGCGATCGCCGCCTGCTCGCTCGCCGGCCCCAGCACCGGGAATTCGCGCCATACGACGCGCAGCCGCGGGTCCTCGCGCAGCAGCCGGTCGACATGCGGGTTGCTCGCCCGGCAATAGCCGCAGGCATAATCGAAGAACTCGACGAGCACGACATCGGGCTGCCGTGCGCCCGCCCAGGCACCGTGGAACGGCGTCTCGATCGCCGCCCGGTGACGGTCGACCACCGAAGCCATCTCACGGCTCTGCAGCTGCTCCATGGCTTCGGGGATGATCTCGGGATGGGCGAGAAGATAGCGCCGCACGAAGAAGCCGGACGCCGCCGCCATCGCAAGGGCGCCGATCAGCACGCCGAGCAGCCCCGCGATCAGGCTCCGCTTCCAGTCGCTGCCGCTCTTCGGCGGCGTCGCCGCAGCGCCCGTCGCGTCCGGGGCGCCCTCGCCGGACGCCGTGGGCTCGCTCATCAGCGCCGCCGCTCCGCCTGCTGCACGGCGCCGCGCGAGACCATCGCGATGTCCTGCGCGCGCAGCCAGTCGGGCGTGCCGACGGGGATGCCGAGCATGGCCTGCTCGGCATTGGCGAGCGCGAGCCGCGGCTGGCCGATGAGGTTGTAGCGCTCCGCAGTCGCCAGCGCCGCGCGCGACTGGTCGCCTTCGCGGTCATAGACGATGCCGAGCTGATACCAGGCGAAGGGATTGCTGTTGTCGCGGCCGATGGCGGCGCGAAGGACCTGCTTGGCTTCCTGGAAATGCCCCGGATCCTCGGTCGAGATCAGCGCATGGCCGAGCAGCGCCGCGATCAGCGGCTGGTCGGGCGCGTGGGCGACCGAGGCCCGCAGCGACTCCAGCGCCTCGCGCGGCCGGCCGGTCTCGAGCAGGATCTGCCCGCGCAGCTCCAGGAAGAAGGGGTCGTTCGGCCGCTCGCGAAGGAGGCTGTCGGCCTCGGCGATGGCGCGCTCGGGATGGGCGTTGCGGTGCCAGGCATAGGCCCGCGCATAGCGCGCCGGCAGCGAGCGGTCGCTCTCCGGATAGCGCTGCAGCGTCCGACGGGGATCGTCGACGAAGCCGATCAGCTTGGCCCGGACGAGCTGGAAGCGCTCCTCGAGCGCCGGGTCGGTCGGCCGGTCCCAGGCGGGATCGTTCTGGTAGCTGTTGGTGAGGACGGCGAGGCGCTCGCGGTTGAGCGGGTGGGTGCGCTCGTAGCTGTCCTCCTGCGGGATGTTGAGCCGGAACTCCTGGTTCTGGAGCCGCTCGAAGAAGGCGAGCGAGCCGCGGCCGCTGATCCCGGCCGTGCGCAGGAAGGTGGCGCCGGCCTGGTCGGCCGAAGATTCCTGGGTCCGGCTGAAGGCGAGGAAGCGGCCGATGGCGGCGCGCTGCCCCATCGACATGATCGCCGCGCCGGCCTCGCCCGCGCCCGCCGCCATCGCCGCGGCGCCGAGCAGCAGCGACAGCAGGCTGATCCCGGTCGCGGCGCGGGCGCCCTCGCCCATCCGGATGACGTGGCCGCCGGTGACGTGGCCGAGCTCGTGCGCGATCACGCCCTGGACCTCGTTGGCATTGGCCGCGGAGGTGATCAGCCCGGAATGGAGGTAGACGATCTGGCCGCCGGCGACGAAAGCGTTGATCGACCGGTCGTGGATCATCACGATCTGGACGTCCTCGGGCCTGAGGCCAGCCGCCTGGATCAGCGGCCGCGACATATCGCGAAGCAGCGTCTCGCTCTCCGCGTCGCGCAGGATCGACTGCGCCGCGGCCGGCTGCGCCATCACCGCGAAGCTCAAGGCAAGGAGCATCAGGAGGCGCGCCGCGAACGCGGCGGCGCCGGCTCGCGCGGCGCCGGCGCAGGTACGGGAAGCTTCAGCCATGGCCCGATCCTATCCCGTCCGCCGCCTGAACCCTAG
>DASWMB010000183.1:0-6752 GCA_036399955.1 Allosphingosinicella sp.
GCAAAGCCCGCAACGACATCGAGCAGGAAACGCGGGTCCAGATCGAGGCAAAGAATCTCGAAGCCGCGCGCAAGAGCTTCGAAATTTCGCGGGATACCGAGTTCGCCCGGCTGGAGCAGGAGCGCGAGGTGGAGGTGCGCCGCGCCGCGCAGAATGCCGAAGTCGCCCAGCAGCAGGCGGAGCGGCAGCGCGAGGCCGACGAGGCGCGGATCACGGCCAAGCGCCAGGTCGACAGCGCCCAGATCGAGGCCAATCGGGTCGTCGAGGAGGCGAGGATCGCGCAGACGCAGGCGGTCGAGATCGCCCGCCAGGAGCAGCAGATCGCGGTCCAGAACAAGAGCCGCGAGGAGAGCCAGGCCAAGGCCGAGGCTGACATGGCCCGCGCCGAAGCCGTCGCCGCCGAGGAGCGCGTGGGAACCGCCCGCGAGACCGAGGTCGCCGAGCGCGTCAAGCGGATCGAGCTGATCGACGCCAGCCGCGAGGCCGAGCGCTCGGCGATCGGCATCCGGGTCCAGGCCGACGCCGAGAAGCAGGCCGCCGCCGACCGCGCCGAAGCGATGCGTCTCGCCGCCGAGGGTGAGGCCGAGTCCGAGAAATTGCGCGCCGAGGCTGCGCGCGTCCGCTTCGAAGTGGAAGCCGCCGGCCAGCGCGCGATCAACGAGGCGGCGAACCTGCTCTCGTCCGACCAGATCTCGCTGCAGACCAAGATGGCGCTTCTCAAGGTGCTGCCGGAAGTGATCCGGGAAGCGGCCAAGCCGATGGAGGCGATCGATTCGATCAAGATCGTCCAGGTCGACGGGCTCACCGGCGCCGGCCGCGCCGGTGCCATGCTCGGCGATACGGTGGTCGGCGGGGAGGGCAATCTCGCCTCCAGCGCCGTCGCCGCGGCGCTGCGCTACCGCGCCCAGGCGCCGATCGTCGACGGCCTGATGAAGGAGCTCGGCTTCGACGGATCGAGCCTCGAAGGCCTCGTCGCGGCGGCGGCCCCGAAGGCCGCCGAAGCGCCGGCGACGATCACCGCCGTGCCGACGGACGGGGCAGCGAAGGGCTGAGCAACCTGCGCCTCCCCGTCGGCTCAGCCGATGGGGAGGGCCGTTCGAAAAGCGGTCGAGACCGCGCAGGCGGGAGAGGGAGATCGGCCATGCCAGCGAACGATCCGCTGCGGAATTTCCGCTACCGGCTGGAAATCGACGGCATCGTCGTTGCCGGCTTCTCGGAAGTGGCGATCGGCGATGCCAGCAACGATCCGGTCGAGTATCGGGAGGGGAACGAGCTCACCGCCGTCCGCAAGCTCAAGGGTCTCAACAAATACGGCAATGTCACCCTGAAATGGGCCTCACGGACTCGATCGAGCTCGCGAACTGGCACCGGATGGTGATCGACGATGCGACGCCGCTCGCCGCGGCCCGGCGGACCGTCGTCATCCGGATCCAGAACGAGGCCGGAGAGGACAGGGCGGCCTATGAGATCACGCGCGCCTGGCCGACCAAATACAACCCGACCGACCTCAACGGCAAAGGCAATGAGGTGGCGATCGAGTCGCTCGAGCTCGCCAATGAGGGAATTCGCCGCATCCAGTGATGGGCCGCCTCAGTAAGCAAGGCCGATTCCGTCCGCGCGCACGTCGGAGGCTGCGGCGTAGACGACCTCACCGCCCGATTCGCGCCGCTCGACGGAGGAATAGCGGCCGAAGCCTCCGTCGGACGCTCCTATCCGCCAACCCATCTCCGCGAGCGCGCGGGCGGTGCGATCCGGGACTCCGGTCTCCAGGCGCAGCAGGCCGGTGCCGCCGATCGACTTGTCGTCCTCGCCCATCGCTTCCGACGAGCCCTCATGGTGCCAGCGTGGGCTGTCGCCCGCCGCTTGCCCGTCGAGCCCGTAATCGACGCGGTTGAGGATGATCTGGGCCTGCCCCTGCGGCTGCATGTCGCCGCCCATCACTCCGAAAGAGAGCCACGGCCGATCGCCGCGTGTCGCGAAGCCGGGAATGATCGTCTGGAAGGGCCGCTTCCCCGGCGCATAGACGTTGGGATGCCCCTCCTGGAGGGTGAAGAGCTGGCCGCGGTCGTGGAGCATGAAGCCGAGCCGGTCCGGGACCAGCCCGGAGCCCATGCCGCGGAAGTTGGACTGGATCAGCGACACCATCATCCCGTGCCGGTCGGCGACGGTGAAATAGGTCGTATCGCCCTGCGACGGCGCCTGGCCCGGAGCGACGGCCGGGTTGATCCGGTCCGGCCGGATCAGCCGCGCCCGCTCGGCTGCATAGTCCTTGGAGACCAGCCACTGGACGGGGACCCGGGAGAAGTCCGGGTCGCCGTAATAGCGGGCGCGGTCCTCATAAGCGAGGCGCTTGGCCTCGGCCTGGAGATGGATCGAGAGCGGCGTCTGGAACCCCGCGGCTGCCATGTCGAACGTCTCGAGCATGTTCAGCATCTGCAGCGTCGCGATGCCCTGGGTGTTGGCGGCGATCGCGTGCACCGTCACTCCGCGATAGCTGGTCGAAGCCGGCTCGCTCCATTCGCTGCGGTGGGCGGCGAGGTCCGCCCTCGTCATCCAGCCGCCGATGCGGCGGAAATAGGCCTCGATCGTCCGCGCGATCTCGCCTTCGTAGAAGGCGTCGCGCCCGCCGCGGGCGATGGTCCTGTAGGTGCGGGCGAGGTCCGGGTTGCGGAAGATTTCGCCGGCGCGCGCCCGGTCGCCCGATGCATAGGTGGCCTGGGCGTTGGCGATCTCCTCGATGCCCATGTTCGGCCGGGCATAATTGGCCATCGCCCGGTTCATGTAATAAGCCACGACGGGCGAGAGCGGCACGCCGCCTTCGGCATAAGCGATCGCCGGCTCGAACAGCTCGGCCCAGCGCAGCCGTCCGTAGCGGCGGTGGAGCTCCCACCAGGCATCGACGGTGCCGGGGACCGTCACCGTCACCGCGCCATAAGGCGGAAGCACGCCGTTCCGCGCGCGCGATCGCACCGTCTCGAGGTCGAGCGCGCGGGGCGAGCGGCCGGAGCCCGCAATTCCGACCACGCGCGACTGGCGCGGGTCCCACAGCATCGCATAGAGGTCGCCGCCGATGCCGTTCGCGGTCGGCTCGAGGAAGCCGAGCGCGGCGTTGATCGCGATCGCGGCGTCCACCGCCGATCCGCCCTTCTTCAGGATTTCGATCCCGGCCAGCGTTCCCAGCGGATGCGAGCTCGCCGCCGCGCCGTTGCGGCCGAACACCTCGGAGCGCGTGCCGAAGCTGGCGCCGACGGGCCGGTCCCCGGCTTCGACGTCCCGGTAAAGCTGAGTGGCCGGAAGAGCGGGGCTGAGCGGGGGCGGCGCTCCGTTCGTCTGAGCGGCAGCGCTTCGGGCGAACGAGAATCCCGCGGCGGCGAGCGGCGCTGCCGCCAGGAATGTGCGTCTCTTCACGTCCAGTTCCTCCTCCGGCGCTAGCGCGCGGCAAATCCGGTCAGAATCTCTGCGACCCAGCGGGCGGCGACGAGGGCGCTCACGTGCGACACGTCGAGGCCGGGATCGAATTCGGTGAGATCGACCACTGCAACCTGCGGCCGGGGGGCGAGAATTCGCGCCGCCTCGAAGAACATCGCCGCCGGCATGCCCGCCGGCCGCGCGCCGGGCGCTCCGGGAAGCTGGCCGCGGTCGACGACGTCGATGTCGAAATCGATCATGATCGCCTCAGCCCCCGCGAGACGCTCCAATGCCTCGTCCAGCACCGCGGCGATGCCGCGGGCGAGGCAGGCGCCGATCGGATAGACGCCGATTCCGGCCGCGAGCGCGTCCTCGTGCATCTTGCGCGTGTTCGCGAACGGCGCGAGGCCGATCTGGCAGATGTTGCGCCCCGGCAGCCCGTCCTCGAGCAGGCAGCGGATCGGATTGCCGTTCATCGGCCCCTCGTCCGTCTCGCGAAGGTCGAAATGCGCGTCGAGCGTGATCAGCCCGACCCGCTCCAGCGGAAGGCCGAGGCCATGCGCCGCCGGCCATGTGACGCCGTTATGGCCGCCGAGGAGGAGGGTGAGCCTGTGCCCGGACGCGGCTCGGCCGACGGCGGCGCGGATCGGCTCGAACGCGTCCGCCGGTGAGAGGTCCCGCACCGCAACGTCGCCGAGATCGCGCACCGCGACGTCAAGATCGCGCCCGGTCTCGACATTGTAGGTGCCGACCCGCTTCAGCGCCCGCCGCACCGTCTCCGGCGCGTCGCCGTAGCGCGCCGGGGTCACGGAGCCCACTTCGAGCGGCGCGCCGATCAGCGCCACCTCGCCCTCGCTCCCGAGCAGATCCGCGATCGATCGCCAAGCCATGCTTTGCCCATAGCCGCGACACCGCCTAGAAAGCGAGGCCATGTGGGACCTGATGCTCGTCGACTGCAATGTCGCCACCATGGATCCGGCCGTGCCGGCACCGTTCGGGGCGATCGAGAACGCGGCCGTCGGCGTCGTCGACGGCCGCATTGTCGCCGTCGGCCGCCGCTCGGAGGTCGCCGGCTACCGGGCCCGCCGCGTCGAGCCGCTCGGCGGCGCATGGGTGACGCCGGGCCTCATCGACTGCCACACCCACCTCGTCTTCGGCGGCAACCGGGCGAACGAGTTCGAGCAGCGCCTGGAGGGTGCGACCTACGAGGAGATCGCCCGCGCCGGCGGCGGCATCGCCTCCTCGGTGCGCGCGACCCGCGCCGCCTCGCTGGAGGAGCTGGTCGCGCAGGCGCGGCCGCGGCTCCAGGCGTTGATGCGGGGCGGCGTCACCACGATCGAGGTCAAGTCGGGCTACGGCCTCGACATCGAGACCGAGCTTCGGATGATCGAGGCCGCCAAGGCGCTCGGCGAAAGCGAGAAGGTGAGGGTGGTGCCGACCCTCCTCGCCCTCCACGCTTTGCCGCCCGAGCAGGGCCGGCGCGACTATCTGGAGATGGTGACCGGCGACCTCCTTCCGCGCGCGGCCGAGCTCGGCATCGGCGCGGTCGACGCCTATTGCGAGAGCATCGCCTTCACGCGGCACGAAGTGAGCCGCTTGTTCGAAGCCGCCCGCGAGCTCGGCCTGCCATTGAAGCTCCACGCCGAGCAGCTCAGCAACAGCGGCGGCGCGGCGCTGGCGGCCGAGTTCGGTGCCCTATCGGCCGACCATCTCGAACATGCCGACGAGGCCGCGATCGCCGCGATGGCCGCCGCCGGCATGGTCGCGGTCCTGCTCCCGGGGGCGTTCTACGCCCTTCGCGAGACGAAGAAGCCGCCGGTCGACCTGCTCCGCGCCCACGGCGTGCCTATTGCGGTCGCGACCGACTGCAATCCCGGCACCTCGCCGGTGCTCTCGCCGACGCTGATGCTGAGCATGGCCTGCACCCTGTTCGGCCTGACGCCGGAAGAGGCGCTTGCGGGAATGACCGCGAATGCCGCAAAGGCGCTCGGGCTGGAGGCGGAAGCGGGCACTGTCTCCGTCGGCAAGGCGGCGGATCTCCTCATCTGTCGGGTGAGCCGTCCGGCGGAGCTCTGCTACTGGATCGGCCATCCCGGGCCGGAACGGCGGATCGTCGCGGGGGAGGATGCGTGAGCTGACGCATGGGGGAAGTGCCCCGGCACCGTTCGCGCTGAGCTTGTCGAAGCCCTGTCCTTCTCTTACCCGCGAAGAAAGGCAGGCCTTCGACAAGCTCAGGCCGAACGCACTGGGGTTCTCTTATGCACTCAAGACGCGACAACAGCCGTTCGATCCGCGCCCGCACCGGGCCGGAACGGGTGGCGAAGAGCTGGGCCACCGAGGCAGCCGTCAGGATGCTCCAGAACAATCTCGACGCGCGTGTCGCCGAGGCGCCCGAAGAGCTCGTCGTCTACGGCGGCATCGGCCGCGCCGCGCGCGACTGGGCGAGCTACGATGCGATCGTCGAAACTCTGGAGCGGCTCGCGGAGGACGAGACGCTGCTCGTCCAGTCCGGCAAGCCGGTCGGCGTCTTCCGCACCCATGCCGACGCGCCTCGCGTCCTCATCGCCAACTCCAACCTCGTACCGAAATGGGCGACCTGGGACCACTTCCACGAGCTCGATAAGAAGGGGCTCATGATGTACGGCCAGATGACGGCCGGCTCCTGGATCTACATCGGCACCCAGGGCATCGTTCAGGGCACCTACGAGACCTTCGTCGAGATGGGCCGGCAGCATTATGGCGGTGACTTGAGGGGGCGCTGGATTCTCACCGCTGGCCTGGGCGGCATGGGCGGAGCCCAGCCGCTGGCCGCCGTCATGGCCGGCGCCCACTGCCTTGCCATCGAGTGCCAGGAGAGCCGGATCGAGAAGAGGCTCGCAACCCGCTATCTCGACCGCCGCGCCGGCTCGCTCGACGAGGCGCTGGAGATCATCCGCACCGCCGCGGAGCCGACCTCGGTCGGGCTGCTCGGCAATGCCGCCGAGATCCTCCCGGAGATGGTGAGCCGCGGCATCCGTCCGGACGCGGTGACCGACCAGACGTCCGCTCACGACCCGGTGAACGGCTATCTGCCGATCGGCTGGAGCGTCGACGAGTGGATAGTTATGCGGGAGCGCGACCCCAAGGCCGTGGAGGCGGCTGCAAGAAAATCCATGGCGGTGCATGTCGATGCAATGCGCCCCCGCCATCACCGCCGCGAGCGGCTGCGCGCCGCCCATTCCGCCGAGGCCCGCTGTGAGGATCCACTTGCCCCGGAGGTCGCCGCCATAATGCTGGCGCCCCATCTCGACGAAGGTCTCGTACGTGCCCTGAACGATCCCCTGCGTGCCGATGTAGATCCACGA
>DASWMB010000184.1:0-3132 GCA_036399955.1 Allosphingosinicella sp.
TTCATCTTCCGCGGCGCGCTCGACGTGCGGGCGACGACGATCAACGACGAGATGAAGATCGCCGCAGCCGAAGCGCTCGCGGAGCTCGCCCGCCAGCAGGTGCCGGAGGAGGTCGCCGCGGCCTATGGCGGCATGGCGCACAGCTTCGGCCCCGACTACATCATCCCCGCGCCCTTCGATCCGCGGCTGATGGAGATCGTCCCCGCCGCCGTCGCCCAGGCGGCGATGGACACCGGCGTCGCCCGGCGCCGGATCGACGACATGGACGCCTATCGCACCACGTTGCGGTCCCGGCTCAACCCGACGACCTCGGTCCTCAGCCTCGCCTACGAAGCCGCGCGGACGAATCCGAAGCGCGTGCTCTTCGCCGAAGGTGAGGAGGACGTCGTGCTCCGCGCGGCCATCGCATTCCGCGACGGCGGCTACGGCGTGCCCGTCCTCGTCGGGCGCGAGGACATATATGATCGGCTGCGCGCGCTCGGCGTCGATGACCCGGAGAGCTTCGAGGTCTATAACAGCCGCAACTATCCCCGCGTGCCAGAGCTCGCCGACCGGCTCTACCGCCGCCTGCAGCGCCGGGGCTTCCTCCAGCGCGAGGTCGAGCGGACGGTGAACCAGGACCGGAACACCTTCGCCGCCCTGCTGCTCGACGCCGGCGAGGCCGACGTGATGATCACCGGCGTCACCCGCACCTATTCGCAGAGCCTGAGGCAGATCCTTCGCGTCCTCGACCCGAAGGAGGGGGTGACGCCTTTCGGCGTCCACATCCTCGTCGGGCAGAGCTACACGGTGTTCATCGCCGACACGACGGTGACCGAGCGGCCGAGCGCGGAGCAACTCGTCGAGATCGCGATCGGCACCGCCGGCGTCGCCCGGCGGATGGGGCACGAGCCGCGCGTCGCCTTCCTCAGCTATTCGATCTTCGGCAATCCCGAGGGGACTTATCTCGACCGCATCCGCGACGCCGTGAAGCTGATGGACACACGGCCGGAGGTCGACTTCGAATATGAAGGCGAGATGCCGCCCGACGTGGCGCTCAACCCGGCGCTGCAGCGCGTCTACCCGTTCAGCCGCCTGACCGGGCCCGCCAACGTCCTCGTCATGCCGGGGCTCCAGACCGCGTCGATCTCCGCCAAGCTGCTGCGGGAGCTGAGCGGCGGCGCGGTGATCGGCCCGGTGCTCGTCGGCATGAAGCACCAGGTCCAGGTCGCGCCGATGACCGCGACGGCGTCGGACCTCGTGACGCTGGCGGTGCTGGGAGCGGGAGGCATCGTCCGCTAGTCCGCTATTCGGCCGCCTGCGCTTCTTCCTCGGCCTCTCGCTCGGACTGCTGGCGCTGCCACATCTCGGCGTAGAGTCCGCCCTTGCGGAGGAGCTGGGCGTGGGTGCCGCGCTCGGCGACGCGGCCTTCGTTCAGCACCACGATCTGGTCGGCGTCCACTACCGTCGAGAGGCGGTGGGCGATGACGATCGAGGTGCGCCGGGCGGTGACGCTCCGCAGCGTCTCCTGGATCGCCGCCTCGGTGCGGCTGTCGAGGGCGCTGGTCGCTTCGTCCAGGATCAGGATCGGCGGGTCCTTGAGCAAGGTGCGGGCGATCGCCACGCGCTGCTTCTCTCCGCCCGAGAGCTTGAGGCCGCGCTCGCCGACCATCGCGTCGTAGCCTTCGGGAAGGCTCATGATGAAGTCGTGGATGGCGGCGCCCCTGGCGGCCGTCTCGATCTCCTCACGGCTCGCGCCCTCGCGGCCGTAAGCGATGTTGTAGCCGATCGTGTCGTTGAACAGGACGGTATCCTGCGGGACGATCCCGATCGCGGCGCGCAGGCTCGCCTGGGCGGCTTGACCGATGTCCTGCCCGTCGATCGTGATCCGCCCCTGCTGCGGATCGTAGAAGCGGAACAGGAGCCGCGACAGCGTCGACTTGCCCGCGCCCGACGGTCCGACCACCGCGACCACGCTCCCCGCCGGCACGTCGATGTCGATGCCCTTCAGGATCGACCGCTCGGGGTCGTAGGAAAAGGCGACGTTCTCGAAGCGCACGTGGCCGGCGCTGACCATGAGCGGCGGCGCGCCGGGCGCGTCCTCGATCTCGGCCGGCGTGTCGAGGAGGCCGAACATCTGCTCCATGTCGACCAGGCCCTGGCGGATCGTCCGGTAGACCCAGCCGAGCATGTCGAGGGGGCGGAAGAGCTGCGCGAGGAGGGTGTTGACGAGGACCACGTCGCCGGTGGTGAACTGTCCCCGGCTCCAGCCCCAGACGGTGTAGCCCATTGCGCCCGCCATCATCAGGTTGGTGATGAAGGACTGGCCGATGTTGAGCCAGGCAAGCGAGGTTTCGTTCCTGATGGCGCGCTCGTTGAGGCCGCGCAGCGCCGTGTCGTAGCGCCGCGCCTCGCGCTCCTCGGCGCCGAAATACTTCACCGTCTCATAGTTCAGCAGCGAGTCGACGGCGCGGCCGACGGTCTGGTTGTCGAGCTCGTTGATCTCGCGCTGGAGCTTGGCGCGCCATTCGGTGACGAAGCGGGTGAAGGCGATATAGGCCACGACCATCACGAGCGTCGCGACGACCAGGCCGGCGCCGAACTTCACGCCGAAGATGATGCAGATGACGAGGAGCTCGATCGCCGTCGGCGCGATGTTGAAGAGGAGGAAATAGAGCATCATGTCGATGCTCTTGATGCCGCGTTCGACCACCTTGGTGAGCGCGCCCGTCCGGCGCTCGAGGTGGAAGCGCAGCGACAGCGCATGGATGTGGCGGAAGACCTGGTCGGCGAAGCGCCGCGCCGCATCGAGGCCGACCCGCTCGAAGATCGCGTTCCTCACATTCTCGAAGAAGACCCCGGCGAAGCGGGCGCCGGCATAAGCGACGACCAGCGCGATCGCGAGGCCCGCCGCCGCCTCCATGCCCGCCGACATGCCGTCGATCGCGGCCTTGTAGACGAAGCCGGTCGAGAGGGAGACGGCCTTGGCGAGGAGCACGAGGATCACGGCGACGACGACGCGGGCGCGCAGCCGCGGCGCGTGCTTCGGCCAAAGATACGGAAGGAAGCGCCGCAGCGTCCGCCAGCCGCCGGAGCTGTCGGAATCTATCGGCGGGGCGGAGGCGGACATCGTGCCTACATAGGGTGCCGCGT
>DASWMB010000185.1:0-1669 GCA_036399955.1 Allosphingosinicella sp.
CAGCGGCGGCAGGGTCCCGCTGGATTGCTTCGCTCCGCTCGCAATGACGGGAGGTGCGCGCATCACCCCCTGCCCTTGAGCGCGGCCTGGGCGGCGGCGAGGCGGGCGATGGGGACGCGATAGGGGGAGGCGGAGACGTAATCGAGGCCGGCCTGGTGGCAGAAGGCGACCGAGGCCGGATCGCCGCCATGCTCGCCGCAGATGCCGAGCTTGAGGCCGGGCTTGGCGCCCCTCCCCCGCTCCGCCGCCAGCGTGATCAGCTCGCCCACGCCCTCGACGTCGAGGGTGACGAACGGGTCGCGGGCGTAGATGCCCTGCTCGACATAGGTGGTGAGGAAGCGGGCGGCGTCGTCGCGGCTGACGCCGAGCGTGGTCTGGGTGAGGTCGTTGGTGCCGAAGCTGAAGAACTCGGCCGACGCCGCGATCTCGGCTGCCCGCAGCGCCGCGCGCGGCAGCTCGATCATAGTGCCGACCAGAAAATCGAGCGTGCGGCCCTTCTCGGCGAACACCGCCGCCGCGGTCCGGTCGACGAGGGCGCGGATGATGCGGAGCTCGGCGCCCGTGGCGACCAGCGGCACCATCACTTCAGGGACGGGCGCGGCGCCGGTCTCCTCCGCGACCGCCACCGCGGCCTCGAAGATGGCGCGGGCCTGCATCTCGTAGATTTCGGGAAATGTGATGCCGAGCCGGCAGCCGCGATGGCCGAGCATCGGATTGAACTCGTGGAGCTCGGCGGCGCGGCGGCGCAGCGTCTCGACGCTCGCGCCCGCGGCCTCGGCGACCGAGGCGAACTCCTCCTCGCTCTGCGGCAGGAACTCGTGGAGCGGCGGATCGAGCAGGCGGATGGTGACCGGGAGCGGCGCCATGATCCGGAAGATCTGCTCGAAATCCGCGCGCTGCTCGGGAAGGAGCTTGGCGAGCGCCGCGCGCCTGCCCTTCTCGTCCTCGGCGAGGATCATCTGGCGGACGGCGGTGATCCGGCCGCTGTCGAAGAACATGTGCTCGGTCCGGCAGAGGCCGATGCCTTCGGCGCCGAACTGGCGGGCCGTGCGGCAGTCGTTGGGCGTCTCGGCGTTGGTGCGGACGCGCAGGCGCCGCGCGCGGTCGGCCCAGACCATCAAGGTACCGAAATCGCCGACCAGCTCCGGCTGGACCGTCGGCACCGCGCCGAGCATCACCTCGCCGGTCGAGCCGTCTATCGTGATCGTGTCGTCCTCTTTGACGAGCGCGTCGCCGACCCGCATCGTCTTCGCCTTGTAGTCGATCTGGATCGATCCGGCGCCGGAGACGCAGGGGCGTCCCATGCCGCGGGCGACGACGGCGGCGTGAGAGGTCATTCCGCCGCGGGCGGTGAGGATGCCCTGGGCGGCGTGCATGCCGTGGATGTCCTCGGGGCTGGTCTCGATCCGGATCAGGATCACCTTCTCGCCAATGCCGCGTAGCGCTCGGCGGTGTCGGCATCGAACACCGCCTGGCCGCAGGCGGCGCCGGGCGAGGCGGGAAGGCCGCGGGCGATGACCTGGCGCGGCGCGGCGGGATCGAGCGTCGGGTGGAGGAGCTGGTCGAGCGCCGACGGGTCGACCCGGAGCACGGCCTCCTCCTCGGTGATCAGGCCTTCCGCCGCCATGTCGACGGCGATGCGCAGCGCCGCCTTGGCGGTGCGCTTGCC
>DASWMB010000186.1:0-13175 GCA_036399955.1 Allosphingosinicella sp.
CGCTGGCGAGGCCGGAGAGCAGGGCCGCGAGCGTCGCCTGCCGGTAGACGGGCGCGAAGGTCCGGCAGACGCTGCCGAAGCGGGCGATCTGGAACAAAGCGACGCCCTGTTCCTCCTGCCCGGCATCGAGGTCCGAGTTGAGACCCTTGTCCTGCGAGACGGTGGGATAGACGTAGAAGCAGTCGACCTTGGCGTCCCGAGCGGGCGTCGCCTGGCCGTTCGAGCCGTAGCCGTTCGGGTTCAGCGCCACGGTCGGCAACGGCTGCGAGCAGGCGTCGGCGCGGCCGGGAAGGCAGAGCCAGCTCGCCTCCTGCGCATAATCGGGAGCGGCGGCGGGGGCGGCGGCCTCCTGCGCGAGCGCGGGCGAACCCACGAGCATGGCTGCGGCGGCGGCCGCGATATGGATGAGCTTCATTCCCCTCCCCTTCCTTCTTCAGTCGAACAGACCGTCCTGCGCGGTTTTCGGCGGCGGCAACCCCAGATGCGTCCAGCCGCGCCCGTTGAGGCAGCGGCCCCGCGCCGTGCGGGCGACGAGGCCGAGCTGGATCAGGAACGGCTCGATCACTTCCTCGATCGTGTCGCGCGGCTCGGAAAGGCCGGCGGCGAGCGTCTCGACGCCCACCGGCCCGCCTTTGTAGATGTCGGCGATCATGTGGAGATAGCGCCGATCCATCGCGTCGAGGCCGAGCTGGTCGACCTCCATCCGGGTCAGCGCGCGGTCCGCGGCGCCGGCGTCCACCTCCGCCGCCCCCGCGGCCTGCGCGAAATCGCGCACGCGGCGGAGCAGCCGTCCGGCGATGCGCGGAGTCCCGCGCGAGCGGCGGGCGATCTCGTGCGCGCCGTCGTCGGTCAGCGGCAGGCCGAGCAGGCGCGCGGCGCGGCGGACGACCTGCTCGAGCTCCTCCACCGAGTAGAAGGTGAGCCGGACCGGAATCCCGAACCGGTCCCTGAGCGGAGTCGTGATCAGGCCCTGGCGGGTGGTGGCGCCGACCAGGGTGAATTTGGGCAGGTCGATGCGGACCGAGCGGGCCGACGGGCCCTCGCCGATCATGAGGTCGAGCGCCCGGTCCTCCATGGCCGGATAGAGTATCTCCTCGACCGCGGGCGCGAGGCGGTGGATCTCGTCGATGAAGAGGACGTCGCCATCCTCGAGATTGGTGAGCAAAGCGGCGAGATCGCCCGACTTGGCGATGACCGGGCCGGACGTGGCCCTGAAGCCGACCCCGAGCTCGCGGGCGATGATCTGGGCGAGCGTCGTCTTGCCGAGGCCCGGCGGCCCGAAGAAGAGGACGTGGTCGAGCGCGTCGCCCCGCGCCTTCGCCGCCTCGATGAAGACGCGCAGATTCTCCCGCGCCGCCTTCTGGCCGACGAAGTCGTCGAGCGTCTTCGGCCGGAGCGCGGCGTCCACGTCCTCGGGGCGGCGGTCGCCGGAAAGGATGCGATCCTGCTCCATCGCGCCAGCTTTAGCCAAGGCGGAGTCGCCGTCCAGCCGCTTCTTGCCAGCGCCCGGCGGCAGGCGCATTCTCCTCTGCTGAAGGGAGCGGGCGATGGACCGGAGGCAATTCCTGATCGCGGCGGGCGCGGCGCTCGCGCTGCCGCACGAAGCCATCGCCCAGGCGGCAGATGACGGTCCGGCACGCGCCCGCCCCCGCGGCGCGCGCGCCTTCTACGTCGACGCGCAGGGCGGGATCGACGGCTTCGACGAGCCGGAGCCCGGCCGCTACGTCCCCTCCCAGCGCCTCCTCGCCGCCATTCGTGAGCGCCGGATCGACCTGATCAGCGCCACCATCGGCGAGGTCGGCAACGGTCCCGACCGCTTCCGCAGCGCCGCCCAAGCGGTGGCGAGCTGGGACCGGGTGATCGCCGCCAACTCGCGCCACGTCGCGAAGATCGAGCGCGCCGCCGACATCCGCGCTGCCGTGGAGAGCGGCCGCGTCGGGCTGATCTACAACTTCCAGGACACGACGCCGATCGAGACGGACGTCGCCAACGTCGACCATTTCGCCGCGCTCGGCGTGCGCGTCATCCAG
The DNA here is from genome assembly GCA_036399955.1 of Allosphingosinicella sp. Taxonomy (GTDB): domain Bacteria; phylum Pseudomonadota; class Alphaproteobacteria; order Sphingomonadales; family Sphingomonadaceae; genus Allosphingosinicella. The sequence continues at coordinate 2,031 of DASWMB010000186.1, forward strand.
CTCACCTACAACAAGCGCAACCTCGCCGGCGACGGCTGCCTCGAACGGTCCAACGCCGGCATCTCCGATTTCGGCCGCGAGCTGATCGCCCGGATCAACCGCAACAACGTCCTCCTCGATCTCAGCCATGCCGGGCAGCGCACCCAGGCGGAGGGCATCGCCGCCAGCGCCGCGCCGCCGGCCATCACCCACAGCGGCTGCCGCGCGCTCGCCGACCTGCCGCGCAACACCTACGATGCCGAGATGCGCGCGCTGGCGCAGAAGGGCGGCGTCTTCGGCCTCTATCTGATGCCGTTCCTGCGCACCTCGGGCCAGCCGGGCCGCGAGGATCTGCTGCGCCATCTCGATCATGCGGTGAACGTCTGCGGCGAGGATCATGTCGGCATCGGCACCGACGATCCCCTGTTCGGCTACGAGCTCACCGAGGAGACCCGCGCCAACCACCGCCGCTTCTATGAGGACCGCGTCCGCCGCGGCGTCGCCGCTCCCGGCGAGGCGGCCGACGTCTTGAACTATGTCGAAGGCTACAACTCGGTCGACCGCTACGACCGCATCGCGCACGACCTTACCCGCCGCGGCTGGCGGCAAAGCCGGATCGACAAGGTGCTCGGCGGCAATTTCGTCCGGCTGTTCGGCGAGGTGTGGGGCGTATGAGCGGCGGCGGCGCGGCGGCGCGCGTCCAGAATTTCCACGCCCACGTCTATTTCGATCCGCACCAGGTCGAGGCGGCGCGAGCTCGCCGAGGAGGCGCGGAGCCTGTTCGGCGCTGCCGTCGGCCGCTTTCACGAGCGCCCGGTGGGTCCGCATCCGCGCGGAAGCTGCCAGCTCACGGTCGCCACCGAGCGCTTCGGAGACTTCGCCGTCTGGGCCGCTCTCAACCGCCGCGGCCTCACCCTCTTCGCCCACGCGGACACGGGCGCCGACCTTGCCGATCACAGCGAGCATGTGATCTGGTTCGGCCCCAGCGAAACGCTCGAGCTCTCCGTTCTGGATTGAAGGGCGCTCTCAGCGAAGCAGCCGCTTCAGCTGCTCCTCGCCGGCGATCTCGAAAATCCGTTCCGCGAGCCGGCGGAATGCGTAAGGCGCCCCACACTGGACGTTGGCGCGGGAGAAGCGGTAGCCCCGCGCATCGACCCGCTCGAGCACGAACTCGATGCCGTCGACACAGATGCTGTCCACGCCTGCGGGTCCCCAATATTCCGGATAGATCGTCCAAATCCGCCCCTCCTCGGCGATCCGCAGCAGTTCCTGAAGCTCGCCGCGCGTCGGCCGGAACGGCCTTGCGGTCCTCTCCGCCTCGCGCCCCTCGATCACCACCAAGTGCCCGGCGAGGCGGCCGTCGGCATGCTCGTCGATCCGAACCGATCCTCTAAGATAAGCGATGCCGGACGCGGTGACGCGAAGCCGCGTCCGGTAGCCGCGCGCCGCCTGGGGCGTCCAAAGCGGCGGCTCCCGAAAGCCGCTGAAATGCCGCGCATGAATGGCGCCGGGGATGTCCCGCGGCACCATGCCTTCGCCCGAAGCAGAAGGCATGCAGGAGGAGAGGGCGAGGCAGGCGGCGAGGCCGCGCGTCTCCCGCCTCACCGTGCCGCCTTCTTCAGCGCGGTCCGGACCAGCGCGTCTAGCGTGGCTTCGGGACCCAACTCGGTCTCGGCCTGCGCGACGGCGCTCGATGCTTCGGCGGGCCGGAAGCCGAGGTTGAGCAGCGCCGAGACGGCGTCCGCTCCAAGTCCCCCCGGCCGCGGCGCCAAGCCCGGCGCGCCGCCGCTGCCGAGGACGATCCCGCCGGCCTTGTCCTTGAGCTCGTTGACGATGCGCTGGGCGAGCTTCGGGCCGACGCCTTGCGCCCGCGACACCATGCGGTGGTCGCCGCTGGCGATGGCGCGGTGGAGCTCGTCGGCCGGCATGGCCGAGAGGATGCCGAGAGCGACCTTGTTGCCGACGCCCTGAACCGAGGTCAGCAGCCGGAACCAGTCCCGCTCCTCGGCGGAGGAGAAGCCGACCAGCCGGATCGAATCCTCGGACACCAGCATCTCAGTATGGAGCAAGACCTCGCTGCCGATCGCCCCGAGTGCCGAGAGCGTCCGCGTCGAGGCCGAGACGAGATAACCGACGCCGTTCACGTCGACGATCGCGAAATCGGCGCCGAAGCCGTCGAGCAGCCCCTTCAGCTTGGCGATCATGCCGCGTGGCTCCCCAGTGCGCGCCGCGTGGCGAGATGGTGGGCATGGGTGATCGCGACCGCGAGCGCGTCGGCCGCGTCCGGCCCGACGATCTTGGCGCCGGGCAGCAGCCGCTGGACCATCGCGCGGACCTGCGCCTTGTCCGCCCCGCCGGTTCCGACGACCGCCTTCTTGACCAGGCTCGGCGCATATTCACCGACCTCGATCCCCCGCGCCGCCGCCGCCAGAAGCACCACGCCGCGCGCCTGCCCGAGCTTCAGTGTCGATTGCGGATTCTCGTTCACGAACACCTCCTCGACCGCCGCCGCCGCCGGCTCATGCTGGGCGAGGACGGCGGCGAGCTTCTCGCTCAGCTCCAGCAGCCGCTGCGGCAGACCGGCCTTCGTGTCGGTCCTGACCTGACCGTTCGCGACATGGCTCAGCCGGTTCCCCTCAGCCGCGATCACGCCCCAGCCCGTGCACCCGAGCCCAGGATCGAGGCCGAGGATGATCAAAGCTTCTCCATCACCTCGTCGGGCACCTCGTAATTGCCCCAGACCGTCTGGATGTCGTCGTCTTCCTCGAGCGCATCGATCAGCTTGAGGAGCTGGCCCGCATCGTCGCCGCCGACCTCGACGGCGTTCTGCGGGCGCCAGGCGAGCTTGGTGCTCTCCGGCTCGCCGAGCGACGCCTCGAGCGCTTTGGCGACTTCGTGGAGGGCGTCCTGCGCTGTCCAGATCTGGTGGCCGTCCTCGTCCGATTCGACGTCCTCGGCGCCCGCCTCGATCGCGGCTTCGAAGACGGCGTCGGCGCTGCCGGCGGAAGCCGGAAAGGTCACGAGGCCCATCCGGCCGAAGCCGTGGCTGACCGAGCCCGACGCGCCCAGGTTGCCGCCGTTCTTCGCGAAGATCGTGCGCACGTTGGTCGCGGTCCGGTTCCGGTTGTCGGTCAGCGCCTCCACGATCAGCGAGACGCCGCCCGGGCCGAAGCCTTCGTAGCGCACGTCCTCGTAATTATCGCCTTCGCCCTGGGCCGACTTGTCGATCGCGCGCTGAATATTGTCCTTCGGCATCGACTGCGCCTTGGCCGCGAGCACAGCGGCGCGCAGGCGCGGGTTCATGTCCGGATCGGGCGTGCCCATCTTCGCCGCCACGGTGATCTCGCGGCTGAGCTTCGAAAACATCGCGGAGCGCTTTTTGTCCTGCGCGCCCTTGCGGTGCATGATGTTCTTGAACTTGCTGTGGCCGGCCATGGGTCCGGTTTCGGTCCTGCTGTTGGAGGGGAGGCCGTGCGATAGCCGAGACCCTCAGCCTCGCGCAACGGACCTGTAGGCGGTGCTCGCGAGCGCAAGGCCGGCAAGGCCGAGGACGGCGCTCAAGGGGCCGTCGAACAGCGCCAGCGGCCAGAACCAGTCGCCGGCGCCGCGCAGCAGGAAATGGTCGATCGCGGCGTGGAGCTGGCCAAGCGGCAGCACGATCACCACCGACCACAGGATCAGCGCCGGCAGCCAGCGCCCGAAGCCGCGCAGCCACGGCCCCGGCGCGGCGGCGAGCGGCCGCTCAACCGCGATCGCCGTGAACCAGGCGGCGAAAGGCGCGCTGAGGACGATGACGCCAAGGCCGGTCGCCGCGCTCGCCAGCGCATCCTCCCGGCCGCCGAAGAGCCTGGCGAGGCCGCCGGAGACCAGGATCCCGGCTGCGATCGTCAGCGCATAGAGCCAGAAGGCGCCGTCCGGCCGGTAGAGCGGGCGCGGGCTGTCGTTCAGCACCCTCAGGATCGCGACGGCGAGCGTGAACAGCCCTGCGACGCGCACCAAAGCGGCGACCGCGAAGGGGATCGTCACCTCGCCCGGCGGCGGCAGGTTCTCGAGGATGTAGATGTTGGTGCCGGTGAGCAGCACCGTCAGCAGCGCCATCGGCACGACCAGCCGGCGATCGGCGAGGCTCGCCGCGGTTGCGGTGAGAAACCCCATGATCCCGCCCGTGCGCGCGGCAGCCGCCGGCGGCGACGCGGCGATCCTCGTATCGGTCATCCGAAATCCTCCCCGCCGCACAGCCTACAGCGGCGGCGGCAGGGCGCAAGCGGCGGCCCGTTCTTCGGGCGCGCGCTCAGGCGAGGCCGAGCGCCGCCCGGTAGGTCTCGAGCAACGCGTCCGCTTCCTGGCGGACGTGCGTCTCCATCTTCCGGAGACGGACGATGGCGCGCATCGTCTTGGTGTCGTAGCCGCGCGCCTTGGCCTCTCCGTAGACGTCCTTGACGTCGTCGGCGATCGCCTTCTTCTCCTCCTCGAGCCGCTCGATGCGCTCGATGAGCAGCCTCAATTCCTCAGCCGCGATCGATCCTTCCGCCATCCGTCTTCCGCCGATTACAGGTTGAGCCGCCGCCTTAGGAGGGGCTATGCGCCCGGGCAATGACCAATAGCGAAACGCTCCACAGCCAATTCGTTCCGAGAAGCCGCAAGGTCCGAATCCTCGCCACCCTCGGCCCCGCGAGCAACTCGCCGGAGATGATCAGGAGGCTCGCCCAGGCCGGCGCCGACGCCTTCCGCCTCAACATGAGCCACGGCACGCACGCCGACCACCTCCGCGCGATCGAGACCATCCGCACGCTCGAAAAGGAGCTCGAGCGGCCGACGACCATCCTCGCCGACCTCCAGGGCCCGAAGCTTCGCGTCGGCAAGTTCGCCGAAGGCGGCGCCGAGCTCACCCGAGGCCAGACCTTCTCGTTCGACCGAAGCGACGTGGCTGGGGATTCGACGCGGGTGAACCTCCCCCACCGGGAGATCTTCAGCGCCGTCCAGGAAGGGACGCGCCTCCTCATCGACGACGGCAAGCTCGTCCAGCGCGTCGTCGCCGTCTCGGCGGACCGGATCGACACGGTGGTCGAGGTCGGCGGCCGCATCTCGAACAACAAGGGCGTCAACGTCCCCGACGTCGTCCTGCCGCTCGCCGCGCTCACCGACAAGGACCGGGCCGACATGGCCTTCGCGCTCGACCACCACGTCGACTGGATCGCCTTGAGCTTCGTCCAGCGGCCCGAGGACGTCGCCGAGGCGCGGCGGCTGATCGCCGGACGCGCCGCCCTCCTCGCCAAGATCGAGAAGCCGGCCGCGATCGAGCGCCTCGACGGCATCCTCGAGCTGGCCGATGCGGTGATGGTCGCCCGCGGCGATCTCGGCGTCGAGCTCCCGCCCGAGCAGGTGCCGCCCTTCCAGAAGAGGATCGTCGAGACGGCGCGGCGGATGGGCCGGCCGGTGGTGGTCGCGACGCAGATGCTCGAATCGATGATCACCTCGCCGACACCGACCCGCGCCGAGGTCTCCGACGTCGCCACCGCCGTCTATGACGGCGCCGATGCCGTCATGCTCTCGGCGGAAAGCGCCTCGGGTGACTTCCCCTGCGAGGCGGTGTCGATGATGAACCGCATCGCCACCAGCGTCGAGGACGATCCCAGCCACTTCGCCCGCGTCCACTTCACCGAGACTTTGCCCGATCCGACCACCGCCGATGCGCTCGCCCAGGCCGCAAACACCATGGTCGGGACGGTCGGGGCCGCGGCGATCGTCTGCTTCACCCTGTCGGGCTCGACCGCGCGCCGCGTCGCGCGCGAGCGGCCGGCGGTGCCGCTCCTCGTCCTCACGCCCTCGATCAAGACCGCGCGCCGGCTCGGCCTGCTCTGGGGCGCGCATGCGGTGCGCACCCGCGACGTCGCCAGCTTCGAGGAGATGATCGCCAAGGCCAAGCGCATGGCCCTGCGCCACAGCATCGCCAAGGCCGGCGACCGGATCGTGATCATCGCCGGCGTCCCCTTCGGCACCCCCGGCTCCACCAACGTCATCCACATCGTCCGCCTCGTCGGCGACGAGCTCGAACGCCACCGCGCGAAGGTCGAGGCGACCAAGGCGACGAGGCACTAGCTCCGTCGCCTGCCGGCCCGTCAGTCGTTGACGATCCGCGGCACAAGGTCGAGGATCTCGCGGGCGAGGAAGCCGACGCGGCCGACCTCCTTCGAGAGGATCCGCCCCGCCTCGCCATGGGTGTAGACGCCCCAGAGCGCCGCCGTCAGCACGTCCGCTCCGCGCGCGGCGAGGCCGCCGACGATGCCGGCGAGCGTGTCGCCCGAGCCGGAGGTGGCGAGGCCGACGCCGCCGCCCTTGAACCGGAACCCCCGTCCGTCGGGCGCGACGACGTGGCTGACCGGCCCCTTGACGAGCGCGACGACGCCGAACGTCTCCGCCGCGAGGCGCGCGGCCTCGGCGGGCTTCGCCTCGACCTCGCCGCGCTCCCAGCCGAGCAGCTTCGCCATCTCGCCGGCATGGGGCAGAACGACCGCGCCGCCCCGCCACGCCTTCAGCGTCTCCGCCCGCGGCGCGAGGCAGCCGAGCACCGCCGCGTCGAGTACGAGCGGTACGTCCGCCCCGCAGTCGAGAAGCGCATCGAGCAGGCTCTCGAGCGGCGGCCCGTCCTGCATGCCGCAGCCGATCATCACCGCCTGCGCCGCGCCGGCCCATTTCACGATCGGCGCGATCGATTCGGGATCGACGCAGCCTTCCTCGGTCTCCCGATGCGCGATCACCCGCGCTTCCGGGATCGTCGCGCCGAGCTGGACGGCGATGCTGGCAGCGGTCGCGATCTGGAGCTTGCCGGCCCCGGCCCGCAGGGCCGCGACGCCGGCGAGATAGGCGGCGCCCTGCAGCTCGCGGCTGCCGGCGATGACGAGCAGGCGCCCGCGGTCCTCCTTGCTCGATGCCTCGGGGTGCTCGGGGAGCGGGAAGTCGCGCAGCAGGTCGCGGTCGAGCCAGGCCGCCTCGCTCATCGCGCGCCCGTGATCTCGTCCGGCTCGGCCGTCACCTTGGTGTCCTCCTCGACCAGCGGGGCGGCGAAATTGTAGCGGACGAGGCGCGGCACGCAGGCACGCTCGTCGTCCGGCTCGAAATCATATTCGCAGACGCCGCAGTTGAGCACGCCGCTCTCCTTGTCGACGAGGAGCACGCCCGCCTCGTCCATTTCCTCGAGGATGTAGCGAAGGCAAAGCACCACCACCTGGTGGCAGACGATGAGGACGCGGCGATCGGCATAATGGAGGCTCACCGTGTCAAGCGCGCTTCGAAGGCGCAGGATCACGTCGACCCAGCTCTCGCCGCCGGGCGGGCGATGGTAGAACTTGCCGAGCAGCGCGCGATGCTCGGCCTGGTCGGGGTGGCGCCGGCGGATGCCGTCGGTCGTGAGCCGGTCGAGGATGCCGAACTCGCGCTCCCTGAGGCGCTCGTCGATCACGGGACCCTTGCCGCCGCAGGCGACGCCGCCGGCGCTGCAGACCGCCTCCGCCGTCTGCCGCGCCCGCACATAAGGCGAGGAGAGGACGATCTCCGGCCGCTCCTCCTCGGGCAGGCCTGCGAACCAGCGGCCGACCGCTTGCGCCTGCTCATGGCCGAGCTCGCTCAGCGGCACGTCGACGTCGCGCAGCGGAATGTCCATCATCTGCTCGCCCGCCGCGATCGCCGCATCGCGCGCAACATTGCCGGCGCTCTGCCCATGCCGGACGATCCAGAGTCGCGAAGGCCATCTCTGCCGCATCGCCCCTCAAAAGCGCGAGCCGGCGGAAGGTTCAGAGCAGCGCTTCTTCCTCGAGCCGCCGCCTGAGGTCGTCCGCTCCGACGAAGACGTGCCCCCGCATCCCCACCGCCTCGGCGCCGTGGACGTTGATCGGCCGGTCGTCGACGAACAGGGTCTCGCGCGGTGCGAGGCCGAAGCGATCCAGCGCCAGGCGATAAATCGCTGGGTCGGGCTTCAGCATCTTCTCCCGCCCGGAAACCACGATGTCGCGAAAGCGCGAGAAGAAGGCCCGCTCGCGCTCGTGGAACGGCCCCCAGAAGTCGGCCGAGAAATTGGTGATCCCGAACAGGGGCACGCCGAGCGCGTCCAGCTCCTCGACGATGTCGTGCACGCCGGGGACGGGGCCGGTGATGGTCGACCCGAAATCCTCGCTCCAGGCTTGGATCAGCGCGGCATATTCGGGGAAGCGGCCGGAAAGGTCGTGTGCCGCCTCGGCGAAGGGCCGGCCGCCGTCGAGCGCGTCGTGCCAGGCCATGAAGTCCGATTCGGCGAGAAACCGCGCCCGCGCCTCGCCATCGGCGATGCGCGCCGCGAAGAAGCGCTCCGGGTCCCAGCCGTAGAGGACGTTGCCGACGTCGAAGACGACGGCGGTGGGGGGCATGCTCATCGCATGATTCTGTCCGTCATGCCGGACTTTGATCCGGCATCCATGAACCGAAGAGATTGCGGGCGTTCGCCGGAATCCGCGTTCATGGACCCCGGATCAAGTCCGGGGTGACGATCCGCGTTCCCGAGCCTCAGCCCTGGCGCGCCTTGAAGCGGCGGTTGGTCTTGTTGATGACGTAGGTGCGGCCCCGGCGGCGGATCACGCGGCAGTCGCGGTGGCGCGACTTCAGGGATTTGAGCGAGTTGCGGATCTTCATGGCGGGACGCCCTGCCTTCTTCTAAACCAAAGCTGTTGCTGAAAAGCGAGGCGCTCACCTAGGGCGAAGCGCGCTTCCCGTCAAGGCCGGAGCACCGCCTCAGCCGCGGTCGGCGAGCCTCCGCTCCCAGGCGAGCGCGTCGGCGACGATCGTGTCGAGCTCGGCGCGCTTTGGGCGCCACGGCAGCGTCGCGAGGATGCGGCCGTTGTCGGCGACGAGGGCGTCGGGATCGCCCGGCCGCCGCGCCTCCAGCCGCCGCTCGATCTTCATGTTGGTTACCCGGTCGACGCTGTCGAGCACCTCCAGGACCGAGAAGCCGCGGCTGTAGCCGCAGTTCATGACGTAGCTTTCCTCCGGCGTCGCGATCAGCTTCTCGAGTGCGTCGACATGGGCCGCGGCGAGGTCGGAGACGTGGATATAGTCGCGGATGCCGGTGCCGTCCGGCGTCCGGTAGTCGGTGCCGAAGACCGAGACGTGGCCGCGCTTGCCCACCGCCGCCTCGACCGCGACCTTGATCAGATGGGTCGCACCCGCCGTCGACTGCCCCGAGCGCCCCTCGGGGTCGGCGCCGGCGACGTTGAAGTAGCGAAGCGCGCAATAGTTGATCGGATGGGCGAAGGCGGTGTCGGCGAGCATCCGCTCTGTCATCAGCTTCGACCAGCCATAGGGATTGATCGGCTGGGTCCGCGCGTCCTCCCTGATCGGCACCGCGTCGGGGATGCCGTAGGTTGCCGCGGTCGAGGAGAAGATGAAGTGGCGCACGCCGCCTTCGACGGCGCTCTCGATCAGCGAGCGGCTCTTCACCGTGTTGTTCTCATAATATTTGAGCGGCTTCTCGACCGATTCCGGGACCACGATCGAGCCCGCGAAATGCATGATCGCGCCGATGCCGTGTTCGGCGATGACGCGCGCGAGGAGCGCCTGGTCGGCGATGTCGCCCTCGACGAAGGCCGCGGCCTCGGGGATCGCCCAGCGGAAGCCGGTGGTGAGGTTGTCGATCACGACGACGGCCCAGCCGGCGTCGAGCAGAGCGAGCACGGCGTGGCTCCCGATATAGCCGGCGCCGCCGGTCACCAGCACCGTCGGCCTGGACGAATCGGTCATTGAAATCGGTCCTTCGATTGGCGAATGCAGCGAAATGGCCGCGGGAGACGTTACGCGCCCTATACAGTCTTCAACGCATTGCGCGAGGTGCAGGATGAAGAGGTTCGGGACGGTTATTGCGGTCGCACTGGTGCTGGCCGGCTGCGCGACGCGCGGCGGCGGCGGCGATGCGGCGGGCGGGGTCGACGTCAGCCGGACGCATCTCGGCGGCCAGATCGCCCGCGCCCAGATCGCCGTCGAGCCGACCAATGCGGCCGACGCCAACAATCCCGAGTTCCAGGGGTTCGCCGACGCGATCGAGCGCCAGCTTGCCCGCCACGGCTATACGATCGCGGCAAACCGCCCCGCCTCCGAGCAGATCGCGCGGGTGACGGTGAGCCAGGGATCGCGGGCCGCGCTCACGACCGGCTGGCCCGCCGGCCTCGGCCGCGGCAGCGCCCGCGCCAACGTCGTCGCGACCCTGCTCGACGTGCGCATCCAGCGCCGCTCGGACGGCACCGTCTTCTGGCAGGGCCGCGCCGTGACCGAGACGCCGGCCGGGACGGCGCGCGCGGCCATCGTCGAGAGCCTCGCAACCGCCCTGTTCCGGGACTTCCCCGGCGAATCGGGCCGCACGATCAGGGTCCGATGAGCCTTTCCGTTTCGAGCGCCTTCGACGGCGGCAACATCAGGCTGGTCGGCATCGAGGGCGACCGCATCGACGTCGAGATCGTCAAGGACAACCAGTCCGATTTCTACCAGTGGTTCTACTTCCGCGTCACCGGCGCCGCCGGCCGCGCGCTCGAGGTGCGGATCCTCAACTGCGGCGGCTCCGCCTATCCCGGCGGCTGGGAGAATTACCGCGCCTGCATGTCCTGCGACCGCGAGGAATGGGAGCGGGCCGACACCAGCTATGCGAACGGCATCCTCACCATCCGCGCGACGCCGGCCGCGAACAGCATCTGGTTCGCCTATTTCGCGCCGTACACGACCGAGCGGCACCACGATCTCGTCGCCGAGGCGGCCGGGCATGCAGAGGTGGACTATCGCTCGCTCGGGCAGACGCTCGACGGGCAGGAGATCGACTATCTCCGGATCGGCCGGGGCGAGCTCTCCGTCTGGCTCTACGCGCGTCAGCATCCCGGCGAGACGATGGCCGAATGGTGGATGGAAGGCGCGCTCGAGAAGCTGCTCGACGACGCCGACCCGGTCTCCCGCCGCCTGCGCGAGAAGGCGACCTTCCACATCGTCGCCAACATGAATCCGGACGGCTCCAAGCGCGGCCATCTGCGGACCAACGCGGCGGGCGTGAACCTCAACCGCGAATGGCACGCGCCGAGCCTCGAGCGCAGCCCGGAGGTGTTCCACGTCCTCGCCGAGATGGACCGCACCGGCGTCGACTTCGCCATGGACGTCCATGGC
>DASWMB010000187.1:0-14635 GCA_036399955.1 Allosphingosinicella sp.
GCCCCTTTTTGCTTGCGAACCGAAGAGGGCTCAGCCCTGGGGCGTCGGCTCCGTGGCCGAGACCTCGGCGGTGGCGCCCGGTTCGGCGTTGGGATCGTAATCCTCGGTAAAGCCCGCCTCGTCCTTTTCGAACATGGCCGACATCACGTCGACGCCCGACGCCTGCATCTCGGCCTCTTCGGGCGAGCGGGCGACGTTGACGCGGATCGTGACCGAGACCTCCGGGTGGAGCGAGACCTTCACGTCCTGGATGCCGATCGCCTTGATCGGCTTGTCGAGCACGATCTGATTCTTGGCGACCTTGTGGCCCTGGGCCTCGAGCGCCTCGGCGAGGTCGCGCGCGGACACCGAGCCGTAGAGCTGGCCGGTGTTCGACGCCTGGCGGATGAGCTGGACCGAAGCGCCCTCGAGGCCCTTCGAATCCGTCTCGGCCACCGCGCGCCGCTCGGCGTTGGTCGCCTCGATCTTCTCGCGATTGGCTTCGAAGACCTTGCGGTTCGCCTCGTTGGCGCGCAGCGCCTTGCCGTTGGGCAGCAGGAAGTTGCGGGCGAAGCCCGGCTTCACGTTGACCACGTCGCCGATCGCGCCGAGCTTCTCGATCCTTTCGAGCAGGATGACTTCCATTGCTCGCGCTCCTTATTTGACGACGTAGGGGAGAAGGCCGAGATGGCGCGCGCGCTTGATCGCGGTGGCCAGCTCGCGCTGCTTCTTGCCGGAGACGGCGGTGATCCGGCTGGGGACGATCTTGCCCCGCTCCGAGACGAAGCCCTGGAGCAGGCGGACGTCCTTATAGTCGATCCGGGGAGCGTCCTTGCCCGAGAAGGGGCAGCTCTTGCGGCGGCGGAAAAATGGGCGACCCATGTTGCTGATCCTTCTCTCTTACGCTTCGACGGCGTCTTCGCGGGCGCGGCGCGGGCCGCGATCGCCGCGATCGTCGTCACGGCCGCGGCCGCCGCGATCGCCGCGGTCGCCACGGTCGCCGCGTCCGTCGCGGTCGCGCTCGCCGCGGCGCATCATCGCCGAGGGGCCGGTCTCGTGCTCGTCGACGCGGATCGTCATGTAGCGGATGACGTCCTCGTTGATCTGGGTCTGCCGCTCGAGCTCGGCGACGACCGGAGCCGGCGCCTCGAAATCGAGGGAGACGTAATGCGCCTTGCGGTTCTTCTGGATCCGGTAGGCGATGTTGCGCAGGCCCCAGGTCTCGGTCCTGACGACCTTTCCGCCGTTCGATTCGATGATGTTGGTGGCGGTTTCCGCCAGCGCGTCGACCTGGGCCTGGGCCAGGTCCTGACGCGCGAGTAACACATGCTCGTAGAGCGGCATGTCGCGCATTCCTTGTCTTGGCCGATCGCTGACGCCGCCCATTGCGGACGCCCCTCCGGCTGTCGTCTCAAAATGAAGCGGGGCTGGAGGACATCGCCTCGGCCCCGCTACGGGCGGGCATGTGGCGGAAAAGCGCACCAAAATCAAGTGCGCGCCTGCTTGCCCGGAGCGGCGGCGGTACCTAGACCCGATCCATGCCCGAAAGCACGCTGAGGCTGGCCGAGGACGCGCCCGACCCGCTGGCGGGCCGGAGCCTGCCCGGCTGGCTCTATCACGATCCCGGATTTTTCGCCCTGGAGGTCGAGCGGGTACTGCGCCCGGCGGCGCAGATCGTCTGCCATCTGAGCGACATCGCCGTGCCCGGCGCGTGGATCGCGTTCGAGACTCTCGGCGAGAGGATCCTGGTGGTCCGGCAGCGCGACGGCGGCGTGCGCGCCCTTGCCAATGTCTGTCGGCACCGCGGCGCGCGGATCGCCGACGGCGGGAGCGGCTGCGCGCGCCGCTTCACCTGCCCCTATCACGGCTGGACCTATGACACCGAAGGCCGCCTTATCGGCGTGCCGATGCGCGAGGATTATGACGATCTCGAGCCGGACCGGCTCGGCCTCGTGCGCTTCCCGGCCGAAATCTGGCGCGGCTTCGTGTTCGTGCGGCTCGGCGAGCGCGGCGGACCGTGCGTGGCCGAGATGATGGCGCCGTACGAGGAGGAGATCGCACCCTACCGCTTCGAGGATCTCCGCGCGATCGGCCGGGTGACGGTGAGGCCGCGGCCGGTCAACTGGAAGGCGATCGCCGACAATTATTCGGACGGGCTCCACATTGGCGTCGCCCATCCCGGCCTCACCCGCCTGTTCGGCCGCGATTATCAGGTGGAAGCCGGCGCGCATGTCGACCGGATGGCGGGGCGGCTGACGGAGCGGCCCTCGAACGTCGCATCCGAGCGCGCCTATCAGGCGCTGCTGCCGCCGGTGCCGCATCTGCCGATCGAGGCGCAGCGGCTATGGCTCTATTACAAGCTGTGGCCGAACCTCGCCTTCGACATCTACCCGGACCAGGTCGATTTCATGCAGTTCCTGCCGGTCTCGCCGACCGCGACGCTGATCCGCGAGGTCAGCTATGCGCTTCCCGACGGCCGGCGGGAGATGAAGGCGGCGCGCTACCTCAACTGGCGGATCAACCGGCGCGTCAACGCCGAGGACACGCAGCTCGTCGCCCGCGTCCAGCAAGGAATGGAGACGCCGAGCTATAGGCCGGGGCCGCTCGGCCGCAGCGAGGTCTGCCTGAGGAGCTTCGCCGACAGGCTTCGGCGGATCATCCCGGAAGCGCGGCTGCCGCACCCGCCGCAGCCGGCACGCCGTTCGCACGGCGCATGACTGCCCGGATCGCGAGCCCGGCCGCGAGCAGGCCGATGCCCCAGAGGTTCGCTTCGATGCCGCTGCCGTAGAAGGCGAAAGCGACGAAGAGCATGCCGACCGCGATGAACAAGGTCCCGAGCGTGCCCGGCCGCCGCTTGAGAGCCGCGACCGCGCCGGCGAGGTAGAGCCAGAGCGTCGCGCTCGTCGCGAGCAGCGCGGCGAAGAGGAAGACGCCCGCCGTGGCCCTGCTCATCGTCAGGAGGATGAGGGCGCCGGCGAGGCCGGTGACCAGGAGCTGGGAGAGAATGGGCGTGCCTCTGCTCGTCGTGCGGGACAAGAACTTCGGCAGGTCGCCGCGCAGCGCCATCGAGAAACCGAGCTCGCCCGCGATCATGATGCCGCCGTTCAGTGCTCCGAAGGCGCTCACCGCCATTGCAAAGGCGGCGAAGGTGGCGGCGCCGTCGCCCCACGCCGCTCCGACCGCGTCGGCGAAGGGCGCGCGCGAGGACTGCACGTCCTGCACCGGAAGGATCAGTGCAACCGAAGTCGTGCTGAGCACGTAGACCAATGCGACGAAGGCGGTCCCCGCGACCATTGCGAGCGGAATGGTGCGGGAGGGGTTCACCACCTTGCCGACCGGCGCCGTCGCGGTTTCGAAGCCGAGCAGCGCGAAAAGGGTGAGCGCGCACGCCGTCGCGATGTTGTCGAACGTGATCGGGAGCGGCGCGATCGCCTCATAGTCCCCGCCGCCGGAGCCGCGCAGGCCGGCGATGAGGACGACGGCGACGAGCGGCGTCAGCTTGATGAGCACGGTGACGATCGCCGTCACGCCCGTCGCCCGTGCGCCGAAGGCGTTCACCGCCGTGAGGAAGGCGATCATGGCGAGGGCGGTGAGCGCCACCGTCACGTCCGTCGCGCCGCCGGGCACGACCAGCGAGAGGGCCGAGGCGGCGGCGATCGCCATCGCCGCGTTCGAGACCCACACCGAGACCCAGAACAGCCACGTGACGGAAAAGCCCACGGTCGGGCCGAGCAGCCGCTCGATATAGGCCTGGATGCCCTGGCCGTCCTGCCGCGATGTGACCGCGAGGGCATAAGCGAGCGCCAGCACCCCGATGCCGCTGACCAGCCAGCCGATGATCGCATTGTATCCGAGCGGCGCCAGGCTGACCGGGAGCAGGACGATGCCGGCGCCGATCATGCCGCCGACCACCAGCGCCGTGGTCATCCAGATGCCCATCCTGGCAGGCGCCGCTTCGCTCACTCGCCCCCCTTGGCAGTGTCGGCCTCACGGCCTAGGGCCGCACTCCATCGCGTACACCAACGGGGTCCGACATGCGCGCGTTTCTTTTTCCGGGGCAGGGGAGCCAGGCGGTCGGGATGGGCGCCGCCCTGGCCGAAGCGAGCCGCGTCGCGCGCGAGCTTTTTCAGGAGGTGGACGAGGCGCTCGGCCAGAACCTTGCCCGCCTGATGGCGCAAGGCCCGATCGAGGAGCTGACGCTGACCGAGAACGCGCAGCCCGCGATCATGGCGAATGCGCTGGCGACCTTCCGCGCCTCGGGGATCGACATCGCCAAGGCAAGCTTCGTCGCCGGCCACAGCCTCGGCGAATATACGGCGCTCGCCGCGGCGGGCTCGTTCGACGTGTCGACGACGGCGCGGCTCCTGAAGCTGAGGGGACAGGCGATGCAGCAGGCGGTGCCGGTCGGCGAGGGTGCCATGGCAGCCCTGCTCGGCGCCGATCTCGCGCTGGCGCAGGCGATCGCAGATGCGGCGGCGCAGGGCGAGGTCTGTACCGTCGCCAACGACAACGATCCCTCGCAGGTCGTCATTTCGGGCCACCGCGGCGCGGTCGAGCGGGCGCTCGGCATTGCCAAAGAAAAGGGCGCGAAGCGGGCGCTGCTGCTCCCGGTCTCGGCGCCCTTCCACTCGCCGCTGATGGAGCCCGCCGCTCGTGCCATGGAGCAGGCGCTCGGCGATGCCCAGATCGCCCGCCCGGCCGTGCCGGTCTATGCCAACGTCACCGCCGCTCCGGCCCGGGACCCGGCCGAGATCCGCCGCCTCCTCGTCGAGCAGGTGACCGGCATGGTGCGTTGGCGCGAGAGCGTCGCGGCGATGGCCGCGGCGGGCGTCGGCCATTTCGTCGAGTTCGGCGGCAAGGTGCTCGGCCCGATGGTGAAGCGCATCGCCCCCGACGCGACGGTGACCAGCGTCGTCTCGATGGCCGACATCGACGCGCTCGTCGGGGCTCTCTAGGTTCGCGCGGAGGCGCGGAGAAGTAACAGAGGCGCGGAGAGAAGCGGGATCGATGAAGGATATCGACGAGATCAGCGGCGACGTTCTTGATGTTGCTTTGCGGCTCCATCGCGAACTCGGACCAGGTCTGCTTGAGTCGGTATATGAGGGGCTGCTCGCCCGCCGGCTCGAAGCCCTGGGCTACCGCGTCGAGAGACAGAAACTGATCAGCGCCGAGTTTGAAGGCGAGCTTTTCGAGGCAGCTTTCCGGGTTGACCTCCTCATCGACGAGCGGCTCGTCGTTGAAATCAAGTCGGTCGATCGGCTGATGCCGGTCCACGGCAAACAGGTACTGACCTATCTCAGATTGCTCAAGCAGCCCGTCGGGCTGCTGATGAACTTCGGCGGCGAGACTTTGAAGGAAGGAGTGAGGCGGATCGTCAACGATTACCGTCCCTCCGCGCCTCCTACTTCCTCTCCGCGCCTCCGCGTGAACGAACCTTCTTCTGGAGCATGATACGATGTTCGACCTTTCGGGAATGACGGCTCTCGTGACCGGCGCGTCGGGTGGGATCGGCTCGGCGATCGCGGCGGCGCTGGCGGGGCAGGGCGCGCGGGTGGCGCTTTCTGGGACGCGCGAGGAGGCGCTGCGCGGCGTCGCGGAGGGGCTGGGCGGCGATCATGTCGTGCTGCCGGCGAACCTTTCCGACGCGGAGGCGGTGGACGGGCTGGTGCCGCGGGCGGTGGACGCGCTGGGCAAGCTCGACATCCTCGTCAACAATGCCGGCGTCACCCGCGACAATCTCGCGATGCGGATGAAGGACGAGGAATGGTCGGACGTGATCCGGATCAACCTCGAGGCCGCCTTCCGCCTCTCCCGCGCCGCGCTGAAGCCGATGATGCGCGCCCGCTACGGCCGCATCCTCTCGATCACCTCCGTCGTCGGCGCGACCGGCAATCCGGGCCAGGCGAACTATGCCGCGTCCAAGGCCGGCCTCGTCGGCATGTCGAAGGCGCTCGCCCAGGAAGTCGCCAGCCGCAACATCACGGTGAACTGCATCGCCCCGGGCTTCATCGCCTCGGCGATGACGGATGCCCTCAACGAGCAGCAGCGTGACGCCATTCTCGGCCGCATTCCGGCCGGCCGGCTCGGCGGGGGAGAGGATATCGGCGCGGCCGCGGTCTATCTGGCGAGCCGCGAGGCGGCCTATGTCACCGGCCAGACGATCCATGTGAACGGCGGCATGGCGATGCTCTGACGCGCCCGGCGGCGAGGCGCCACTTGCGCGAAGCCGGGGCAAGCGGCTAGGGCACGTCCCAAAGCCGAAACAGGAGGAAGGTGAACATGAGCGAGACCGCCGATCGGGTGAAGAAAATCGTCGTCGAGCATCTCGGCGTCGAAGCCGACAAGGTGACCGAGGACGCGAGCTTCATCGACGATCTCGGCGCCGACAGCCTCGACATCGTCGAGCTGGTCATGGCGTTCGAGGAGGAGTTCGGGGTGGAGATCCCGGACGACGCGGCCGAGAAGATCACTACCGTTCGCGACGCCATCGACTATATCGAGAACAACAAGGCCTGAGGCACCGGCCGAGATGCCGGCCGTGCGATGATCGAGCCGGTTCTGGTTTCAACGGCTCCCCGTCCTCGGCCGGGGGGCCGTTTGCCTGTCCGACCCGTATGCCAGTCCGGTCCAAGGGAGTATTGAGATGCGCCGTGTCGTCGTCACCGGTCTCGGAATGGTCTCGCCGCTCGGCGCCGACGTCGAGACCAGCTGGAAGAACATCCTCGCCTCGAAGAGCGGCGCGACCCGCATCACCCGCTTCGATCCGACCGACTTCGCCTGCCAGATCGCCTGCGAGGTGAAGGGGCCGGACCATGAATATGGCTTCGATCCGGGCAAGCGCGTCGACCACAAGATCCAGCGCCAGGTCGATCCGTTCATCGTCTATGGCCTCGACGCGGCCGGCCAGGCGCTCGAGGATGCCGGACTCACCGAAATGTCCGAGGAGGAGCGTTACCGCGTCGGCGTGTCGATCGGTTCCGGCATCGGCGGGCTGCCGGGCATCGAAAAGGAATCGCTGGTCCTTCACGAGAAGGGCCCGCGCCGGGTCTCGCCGCACTTCGTGCACGGCCGCCTCATCAACCTCATTTCCGGACAGGTCTCGATCAAATACGGGCTGATGGGCCCCAACCATGCCGTCGTCACCGCCTGCTCGACCGGCGCCCATTCGATCGGCGATGCGGCGCGGATGGTCGCGCTCGATGATGCCGACGTGATGGTGGCGGGCGGCGCCGAGAGCGCGCTGTGCCCGCTCGGCATTGCCGGCTTTTCGCAGGCGCGGGCGCTTTCGACCCGCAACGACGAGCCCGAAAAGGCGAGCCGGCCCTACGACGTCGACCGCGACGGCTTCGTCATGGGCGAGGGCGCGGGCGTCGTCATCCTCGAGGAATATGAGCGGGCGAAGAAGCGCGGCGCCAAGATCTATGCGGAGCTGGTCGGCTACGGCATGTCGGGCGACGCCTATCACGTCACCGCGCCGCACCCCGAGGGCGCCGGCGGCTTCCGGGCCATGCAGGTGGCGATGAAGCGCTCGGGGCTCGATCTTTCGGACATCGACTATATCAACGCCCACGGCACCTCGACCCCGCTCGGCGACGAGCTCGAGCTCAACGCGGTCCGCCGCCTGTTCGGCAACACTGTCGGCAAGCTCTCGATGAGCTCGACGAAGTCGGCAATCGGCCACCTGCTCGGCGGCGCCGGCGCCGTCGAGGCGATCTTCTGCATCCTCGCGATGCGCGACCAGATCGTCCCGCCGACGCTGAATCTCGACAATCCCAGCGAGGGCACGGCCGGGGTCGATCTGGTGCCGCATGTTCCGAAGGAGCGGCCGGTGAAGGCGGTGCTGAACAACAGCTTCGGCTTCGGCGGCACCAATGCCAGCCTGGTGATGAGGGCGGTCTGACCGCGGCGGCATCAGAGAAGCGGCCGGCCCGGCGGCGCGGCTCGCCGCTCCGCAAGCTCGCGCTGATCCTCGTCCTGCTGGCGGCGATCGTCGCCGCCTGGACCTACTGGTCGCTCTGGGCGGGAGCCGGACCGTCGACCGAGCCGAAGACGATCGTCGTCGAGCAGGGATCGAGCGTCGGCACGGTCGCCGAGCAGCTGTCGCGCGAAGGACTGATCCGCGCCGATCCGGTCACCTACCGGCGCTTCGCCCGGTTCCTGGGCTCGGGCGATCCGGTGCAGGCCGGCGAGTTCGAGATTCCGGCCGGGGCGAGCGGCGCCGGGATCCTCGACATCCTCCAGCACGGCCGGCCCGTCCAGCGGATGGTGACGGTGCCCGAGGGCATGCCTTCGGTGCTGGTCCACGAGCGGCTGATGCGCGCGCCCTTCCTCGCGGGCGACGTCGCGGTTCCGGAGGAGGGGAGCGTGCTCCCCGGCACCTATGCCTATCGCCGCGGCGAGAGCCGGGCGGCGGTGCTCGCCCGGATGCAGGAGGCGATGCGCCGGGAGCTCGCCGCGCTCTGGCCGCGGCGCGGGCCGCGAAGCGTCGTCTCGAGCCCGCGGGAAGCGGTAATCCTCGCCTCGATCGTCGAGAAGGAGACCGGCAAGGCCTCCGAGCGGCCGACCATCGCGGGCGTCTATTCCAACCGTATCCGCATCGGCATGAAGCTCGATGCCGATCCGACGATCATCTATCCGATCACTCAGGGGCGCCCGCTCGGCCGCCCGATCCGCCGCTCGGAGATCGACGCGGTGAACGGCTACAACACCTATACGCGCGTCGGCCTGCCCGTCGGTCCGATCGCAAATCCGGGGCGTGAATCGATCGCGGCCGTGCTCAATCCGGCCGAGACGCAGGCGCTCTACTTCGTCGCCGACGGCACCGGCGGCCACATCTTCTCGAACACGCTCGAGGAGCACCGGCGCAACCATGACCGCTGGCGGCAGATCCGCGCCCAGCGCCAGCAGCAGCAGGCACAGCAGCCGCAACAGCAGCCGCAGCCGCAGCGCTAGGCGGTTACGGCAATCGGCGCGAACCGGCGGACGGCGATCGGAGCGTCGCCGTCTTTGGCCGCGGCGAGCGGCTCGATGGTCACCATCCTCGTCTCGAAGCCCACATGGATGACGAGCTCGTTCGAGACGGCGAGCGCGACGTGGTCGCCGGAAAAGACGAGGTCGCCGCGCTCGAGCGGCTCGCCTTCCGGCACCGCCTCGCCGAGCAGGCGCTGCTGGTCCGTCTCCCGCGGTAAGGGGAGGCCGCACAGCCCGTAAGCGAGCTGGGCGAGCCCGGAGCAGTCGATGCCGCGGAAGCTGCGCCCGCCGGCGCGGTAGGGCGTCTGCAGCAGCCGTTCGGCGACGGCAACCGCGTCGCTCTCGAACTCGCCGATGCGCCGCAGATAGCAGAGCGGCACGCAGCCGATCTCGGTCGCCAGGCAGGGGCCGCGCTCGTGGCCGTGAAGCCGCGCCCCGGCCGGCAGGCGGCAGAGGATCGGCGAGGAGATGCCGCCCTCCGGATGGATTGGCGCCGAGGCTTCGCAGACGATGTGCGTCGGCTCGACCGCCTCCGTGAGGCGGATCGCCTCGACATAGCCGACACGGTGGTCGGCGACGCAATAGCCCCAGGCCCGGCCGCCGGCATATTCGAGGACGGCGAACTCCTCGCCGGGAAGCAGCTCCGAGACCGGGTTTTCGCCTGCGTCCGGCGCGTCCCACAGCGCCGCGGCGTGCGGGCCGCAGGCGCGGATCAGCGGCCGCGCATAATGGGGCGCAATGATCCGGCCTGCCAGCGCGATGTCGGCGATGTCGCTTCGATAGGCATGGATTCGGGGGTCGAGCGTGGCCGGCGACCGGCCGAGCTCGAAGCGGTCACCCGTGCTGGAGGATGAAGCCCCTCTCGCGGGTCGACTTCCTTGGGGTGCCTTCCTGCTCGAGATTGCGTTCGAAACTGTCAAGGAATTCCTGTCCCGTGCTGGTCTTGGCGACGAAGACGTTGCGCCGGTCCGCTTCGTCGCGGACGCGCCGGAGATAGCCGAGCGAGCCGAGCGTGTTCAAGGCGCGGGTGATCACCGGCTTCGACACTCCGAGGACATGGGCGAGGCCGCGGACCGTGTGAGGCCCCGGCGTCAGGTAGACCAGCAGCATCAGCGCCATCTGGCGGTTGGTGAGGTCTGGCTGGCCGGATCGGACGTATCTGATCAGCGTCTGCATCCAGCTTCTGAGCGCGCGGTCGGACACTGGCGCCATCTCCGATGTGATAGAGGTCACGTTTCGGGGCTAAAACCAGTCAGACTCGTTTTCGTTTCGCACTTTATTGAGAATTCAGCGCAAAAAGGGAAATCGCCGGGCTCCGCCCCGGCGTGCCTCAGCCCGGGTAGCGCCCTTTCAGCATCTGCCAGGCGGCCCTGAGGCCGAGCGCGTCCCCGCCCTTGGGCCGCCCGGGCCGCGGCTTTGCGGACCAGGCGAAGGTGTCGAGATGCGCCCACGGCGTCCCCTCCGGCACGAACTTCTGGAGGAACAAAGCCGCGGTCACCGCGCCCGCCATCCCGCCCTCGGCGACGTTGCCGAGATCGGCGATGTCGGAGGACAGCATCTCCTCGTACGTCTTCCACAGCGGCATCCGCCAGATGGGGTCACATACGGCCGTGCCGGCCTCGGCCAGCGCCGCGGCGAGGGCATCGTCATTGGCGAACAAAGCGGGCAGGTCGGGACCCAGCGCCACCCGCGCGGCGCCGGTCAGCGTCGCGAAGTCGAGGATCAGCTCCGGCTCCTCCTCCGACGCGCGGGTGAGCGCGTCGCCGAGGACCAGCCTGCCCTCGGCGTCGGTGTTGCCGACCTCGACGCTCAGCCCCTTGCGGCTCCTCAGCACGTCTCCGGGCCGGAAGGCGGCGCCCGAAATGGCGTTCTCGACGGCGGGCACGAGCAGATGGAGGCGAACCGGGAGCCGGTTGGCCATGATCAGCCGCGCGAGCGCCAGCGCATGGGCTGCGCCGCCCATGTCCTTCTTCATCAGCCGCATGCCGTCGGCCGGCTTGATGTCGAGCCCGCCCGAATCGAAGCAGACGCCCTTGCCCACGATCGCCACCTTCGGGTGCCGCCGATCACCCCAGAACAGCTCGATCAGCCGCGGCTCGCGGCCCGCCGCCGCCGCGCGCCCGACCGCGGCCACCATCGGATAGCCGCTTTCGAGCTCGTCGCCGGAGGTGACGGTCAGCGAGCCTCGGAAGTCGTTCGCCAGCGCCGCCGCCGCTTCCTCGAGCTCCTTCGGCCCCATGTCCTGCGCCGGCGTGTTGACCAGGTCGCGGACGAGCGCGGTCGCTTCGGCGAGCGCCACCGTCTCCGCAATCTGCGCCGGGGCGTCGGTCAGGAGGATCCGCGGCCCCTTCGGCGCCTTGTCCTCCTTGTAGCGGCCGAAGCGGTACTGCCCGAGCAGCCAGCCGAGCGCCGCCGGCCCCGGCCCGCCTTCTGCGAGGCGGTAGCGGCCCTCGGGAAGCGCCTCCGCGGCCTTGGCGAGGCACCAGACGGAGAGCCGGCCTGCGTCCGACACGCCGAGAACCGCCGACCATTGGTCCCGTACGCCAGGTAGGAAGGCGAGCTGCGCCGCCTCTGCTTTAAAGCCCTGCGCCGTCACAGCTGCACGGGCAGGCCCCGGCTGGGCCTTCAGCCAGGCCTCGAACGCCTCTTTGTCGAGGAGGGTGAGAAGCGTGGCCGCCTGGCCCTTGTCGGGCTGAAGGAGGAGGGAGAGGTCTGTCATCCGTGCCGCTTACAGAATAAGCTGCGTTGCGGCGAGGCGGGAACTGCCACGGCGGAGCAAGAGATGATCGAAAAGCTTGCTTCTCTTCTGATGGTCGCGACGCCGCTGCCACCGCCGCTGCCGGTGGACTGGGCAGCGCTCCCGGAAGTCTCCTATCGCGGAGCGACCGGCATCACCTATCGCGACAGCGGACCCGTCATCGCCATGCAGCGCCAATGCCGCTTTCCATTGATCCGCGATGGCTGGCGCGGCGTCCGCGCAGACTCGGCGTTGCTGGTTGGAGCAGACGGACGGCTGCTCCACATCGTTCCCGATCCCGATCTTTGTGCACCGCTCCGCCGCTACTTGATCCGCCTTTACCGGAACCGACTGCCGGGGAAGCTGAACGGTCCCGCCTCAGACCGACCGGCCTGGTACCGGGCCGCGATCACCTTCAGCTGGCAGCATTAGCCGGCCTTCGTCAGGCAGGAACCCCGTACAAATCGTGCTCGTCGGCATCCTCGATGCGGACGCTCACGATGTCGCCGGGCTCCAGCGCCGCCGCGTCGCGCAGGTGGACCTCGCCGTCGATCTCGGGGGCGTCGGCCTTGGAGCGGCCGGTCGCGCCGCCTTCGCCGTCGGCGACATCGACGATCACCTCGAGCGTGCGGCCGATCTTCGCGTGGAGCTTGGCCGCCGAGATCGCCGCGGTCTTCTCCATGATGCGGGCGTAGCGCTCTTCCTTCACGTCCTCGGGCACGGCGTCGGGAAGGTCGTTGGCGGCGGCGCCCTGGACGGGCTCGAAGCGGAAGGCGCCGACGCGGTCGAGCTGCGCCTCCTCGAGCCAGTCGAGCAAATACTGAAAGTCCTCCTCCGTCTCGCCGGGGAAGCCGACCACGAAGGTGGAGCGAACCGCGATGTCAGGGCAGATCGCGCGCCAGCCGCGGATCCGCTCCAGCACCTTCGCCTCGTTCGCCGGGCGGCGCATCGCCTTCAGCACCTTGCGGCTGGCATGCTGGAAGGGGATGTCGAGATAGGGGAGGACCAGCCCGTCGGCCATCAGCGGGATGACCTGGTCGACGTGCGGGTAGGGGTAGACGTAATGGAGCCGGACCCAGGCGCCGAGCTGGCCGAGCTCGCGGGCGAGGTCGGTCATGTGGGCGCGGACCTCGCCGCCCTTCCAGGGCCAGAAGGCGTGGCGGACGTCGACGCCGTAGGCCGACGTGTCCTGGCTGATGACCAGCAGCTCCTTCGTTCCTGCCGCGATCAGCTTCTCGGCTTCGCGCAGGATCGCGTCGGGGCGGCGGCTGGCGAGGTCGCCGCGCAGGCTCGGGATGATGCAGAAGCTGCAGCGGTGGTTGCAGCCCTCGGCAATCTTCAGATAGCTGTAATGGCGCGGCGTGAGCTTCAGCCCGCCGTCCGGAACGAGGTTCAGGAAGGCGCTCGGCGGCATCGGCGCCGCTTCATGGACGGCGCCGACGACCTGCTCATATTGGTGGGCGCCGGTCACCGCGAGCACTTCGGGGAAGCGGGCGCGGATCACCTCGGCCTCCTTGCCCATGCATCCGGTGACGATCACCCGCCCGTTCTCGGCGATCGCCTCGCCGATCGCCTCGAGGCTCTCTTCCTTCGCGGAATCGAGGAACCCGCAGGTGTTGACCAGGACGACGTCCGCGCCGGCATAATCGGGCGACATCTGGTAGCCGTCCGAGCGGAGCTTGGTCAGGATGCGCTCGGAATCGACGAGGTTCTTCGGACAGCCGAGCGAAACCATGCCGACCTTGGGCGGGGAAGGAAGCTGAAGTGCCATGGATGCCGCACAGATAGGAGCGCGGCAGCCGAATTCCTAGTCGGCTGCGACGACGACGCCTCTCAGTCGCTCGTGCAGGAGGCCGCCGTGCCGCAGGAGCCGGAATTCTGCAGGTCGCGGCGGAGTTGCGAGCGATCGTCGTTGAAGGTGCGCCACTGAGCGCGGGTGCGGCAGATGCGCCGCCGCGCGATGCGCGATCCGAGCACCGGCTCGGACTGCCTGCAGATCACCTGATCGGGATCTTCCTCGGCCGCGGCCGGGGCGGGCGTCTGCGCGGCCGGCTGGGCGCCGCCGCCCTGCACGCTCAGAAGAAGCATTGCGATGATTGCCGACAGCATGTGAGCCTCCCGCGGATCCCGTTCGCCATCCCTGGACCCGGAACGATACCATCACCAGGTCCACTGTCCAGCCTTAAGGCGCGGGGCCGGCAAGATAAGTCTTGCAACGGGCCGGCTTTCGGCGCTCCATGAGGCGGGATGAAGGGAGCTGTTCCGGCCTGCGGGCCGCCGCCGGAACGCGGAAGCGACGAGGCCCGGGGAGGTAGTCCATGCTGACCGCAATCGCGTCCGTACTGCTCGCCGCCGCGCAACCGGCGGCCGCCGCCGCACCGGCGAACGCGGTGCAGGTCGATGTCGGCCGCTTCGATCCGGCGGCCTTTCCGCAGGCCGAGATGCGCGAGCGGCGGATGCCGCACAATACGATGCTGACGCGCATCGAGGACATCCTGCGCGAGCGCCGGTGCCGCCTCGCCGGCCAGAGCCATCGCCGCTTCGACATCCGGGTCCCCTATGTCGTGAGGCTCGAGCCGGACGGCACGCCGACCCGCTTCGTCGTCGCCGATATCGGCTGCCGCCCGCTCGAGTCGTTCATCGGCCAGATCATCCTGGAGCTCGCCCGCGTCGGCGACTTCCGGCCGACGGCCGCGAACGAGCCGCAATGGTATAGCAGCGAGCTGCGCTTCATGATGGGCACGCCCGTCTTCTAGTTTGCGCCGGTTCCTGGGCGCGCAGCGCGCGGCCGGCGATGCGCGCGCAGCCGCGCGAGGCTTGGCGCGCGAGCCTTGGCGGATCTCGATCATGGGATCCCCTCCCGCCGACGACGCGGCGTCCGCCACAAAGAAAAAGCCCCAGCCGTTTCCGGCCGGGGCTTGTGGAGATCAGCGGGGGGGGGGGGGGAGC
>DASWMB010000188.1:0-4007 GCA_036399955.1 Allosphingosinicella sp.
CCTACTGGCGCGACGTCGGCACGCTCGATGCTTATTTCGAGGCGAATATCGACCTCACCACGATCACGCCGGACCTCGACCTCTACGATCACAGCTGGCCGATCTGGACCCACAGCGAGATGGTCGCGCCCGCCAAGTTCGTCCACGACATAGACGGCCGCCGCGGCGAGGCCATTTCCTCGCTCGTCTCCGGCGACTGCATCGTCTCGGGCGCGAAGCTCACCAACTCGCTCCTGTTCACCGGCGTGCGCGTCAAATCCTATTCGAGCGTCGACCGCGCCGTCATCCTGCCCCAGGTCGAGATCGGGCGGCACGCGCGGCTCTCGAACGTGATCGTCGACCGCGGCGTCCGGATCCCCGAAGGCCTCGTCGTCGGCGAGGACCCCGAGCTCGACGCCCGCCGCTTCCGCCGCACGGAGAACGGCGTCTGCCTCATCACCAGGCCGATGATCGACCGGCTGGAGGGATGAAGCGCCAGGCGGTCCTCTCGATCGCGTCCGAGATCTTCCCGCTGGTGAAGACCGGCGGCCTCGCCGACGTCGCCGGCGCACTCCCCGGGGCGCTCGCCGAACAAGGCTTCGCAATCCGCACCCTCGTCCCCGGCTACCCGGCCGTGGCGGCAGCGGCGAAGCGCGGCGAGACGGTTCACCGCTTTGCCGACCTGTTCGGCGGCCCCGCCCGCGTGGTCGCCGCCCGCGCCAAAGCGCTCGATCTCTTCGTGCTCGACGCGCCCCACCTCTACGACCGACCCGGCAACCCCTATCGCGGACGGGACGGTGCCGACTGGCCGGACAACGCCTTCCGCTTCGCCGCGCTCGCCCAGGCCGGCGCGGCGCTCGGCCGCGGGTTGGTGCCCGGCTTCGCCCCGTCGGTGCTCCACTGCCACGACTGGCAGGCGGGGCTCGTGCCCGCCTATCTCGCTTATTCGGAAGGGCCGCGGCCCGCGACGGTGTTCACCGTCCACAACCTCGCCTTCCAGGGCGCCTTCCCGGCCGCTTTGCTGAAGCCGCTCGGCCTGCCGGAGAGCGCCTTCACCGTCGACGGCGTCGAATATCACGGCCAAGTCGGCTTCCTCAAAGCCGGCCTGCGTCTCGCCGACCGGATCACCACCGTCTCGCCGACCTATGCGAGCGAAATCTGCTCGAGCGAGTTCGGCATGGGGCTCGAAGGCCTGCTCCGCGGACGCGCCGACGTGCTGCGCGGCATATTGAACGGCATCGACACGGCCGTCTGGAACCCGGCGAGCGACCGCCTCATCCCCGCTCGCTACGATACCGCGAGCCTCGACGCGCGCGCCGCGAACAAGAACGCGCTCCAGGCGCGCCTCCGGCTCGCGGAGGAGCCGCGCGCGCCGCTGTTCGGCGTCATCTCGCGCCTCGGCTGGCAGAAGGGCCTCGACCTCCTCCTCGCCGCCCTCCCCGTCCTCATCGCCGAGGGCGGGCAGCTCGCTTTGCTCGGCACAGGCGACGCGGAGCTCGAGCAGGCCTATCGCGCCGCCGCCGCCGCGCATCCGGGGCGGATCGGCTGCGTCATCGGCTATGACGAAGGCCTCGCCCACCTCGTCCAGGCCGGCTGCGACGCGCTGCTCGTCCCCTCGCGCTTCGAGCCCTGCGGCCTCACCCAGCTTTGCGCGCTGCGCTACGGCGCGGTCCCGGTGGTGGCGCGGGTCGGCGGGCTCGCGGACACGATCATCGACGCAAGCCCGGTCGCGCTGGCGGCCGGCACCGCCACCGGCGTCCAGTTCTCGCCGGTCAACGAGACGATGCTCGAGGCCGCCATCCGCCGCGCGGCCGCCCTCTACCGCGACGCGCCGGCGTGGCGGCGGCTGCAGCAGAACGGCATGGCGACCGACGTTTCCTGGGCGGGCCCCGCGCGGGCCTATGCCGCGCTCTACCGCGAACTCGCATGAGCCGACGCCTCAGCGAAGGATCGCCGGAGCCGCTCGGCGTCACGCCGGACGCGCGCGGCGTCAACGTCGCAATCTTCTCGGCCAATGCGAGCGCGATCGAATTGTGCCTGTTCGATCGCGCCGGCCGGGAGCTCGAGCGGCTCCGCCTTCCGGAGCGGACCGGCGACGTCTTCCACGGCCATGTCGAAGGCGTGGCGCCCGGCGCCCGCTACGGCCTTCGCGCCCAGGGCCCGTTCGCGCCCGAGGAAGGACATCGCTTCAATCCGGCCAAGCTGCTCCTCGATCCGCACGCCCGCCGC
This sequence comes from Allosphingosinicella sp., assembly GCA_036399955.1. Taxonomy (GTDB): domain Bacteria; phylum Pseudomonadota; class Alphaproteobacteria; order Sphingomonadales; family Sphingomonadaceae; genus Allosphingosinicella. The sequence continues at coordinate 2,209 of DASWMB010000188.1, forward strand.
CTCGACCGGCCGTTCCGCCTCCACCGCGCGATGTTCGCTTATCCCGAAGGCGGCGACGACCTCGCCTTCGACGACACCGACAGCGGCCCCTTCATGCCCAAGGCGATCGTCGCCGCGCCGGCCGGCGCCGCGTCGCACGGGCCGCTCGTCCCGTGGAGCGAGACCATCCTCTACGAGCTTCACGTCAAGGGCTTCACGAGTCGCCACCCGGACGTGCCGCCGGAGGTGCAGGGGACCTTCGCCGGGCTCACCCAGCCGGCCGCGGTCGACCATCTCGTCCGGCTCGGCATCACCAGCGTCGAGCTGATGCCGGCCGCAGCCTGGATCGAGGAGCGGCACCTCGCCGCGCTCGGCCTCGACAATTCTTGGGGCTACAATCCGGTCGCCTTCGCGGCGCCGGAGCCCCGCTTGGCGCCCCGCGGCTGGGAGGAGATCCGCAGGACCGTCGCGACGCTCGCCGAGGCCGGCATCGAGACGATCGTCGACGTCGTCCTCAACCATAGCGGCGAAGGCGACCCGCTCGGCCCGACCCTGTCGCTGCGCGGCCTCGACAATGCGACCTATTACCGCCTGCGCCCCGACCAGCCCCGCTTCTACATCGACGACAGCGGCTGCGGGAACACGCTGGCGCTCGACCGCGCGCCGGTCCTCCGCCTCGCCATGGACGCGCTCCGCACCTGGGTGCGCGAGGCGGGCGTCCACGGCTTCCGCTTCGATCTCGCCGCCTCCCTCGGCCGCCGGGGCGACGGCTTCGACACGGAGGCGCCGCTGATCGCCGCGCTCCAGCAGGACCCGGAGCTCAGGCACCTCAAGCTCATCGCCGAGCCGTGGGACATCGGCCCCGGCGGCTACCAGCTCGGCCGCTTCCCGGCCGGCTGGGGCGAGTGGAACGACCGCTATCGCGACGACGTCCGGCGGTTTTGGCGCGGCGATCCGCACCGGCTCGGCGCCCTCGCCTCCCGCCTCGCCGGCTCCGCCGACCTGTTCGGGCGCGAACGGCCGCCGTCTCGCTCGATCAACTTCGTCACCGCCCATGATGGCTTCACCCTCGCCGACCTCGTCGCCCACGAGGCGAAGCGCAACGAAGCCAATGGCGAGCAGAACCGCGACGGCTGCGGCGAGAATTTCAGCTGGAACGGCGGCTGCGAGGGCGACACGGACGACCCGGCGATCCTCGCCGCCCGCGCCCGCGACCAGCGCGCGCTCCTCGCCACACTTATACTCGCCCGCGGCACGCCGATGCTGGCGATGGGCGCCGAGCTCGGCCACTCGCAGCGCGGCAACAACAATTGCTACGCCCAGGACAACGAGCTGAGCTGGCTCGACTGGGAACGCGCCGACCGCTCCTCGATCGCGTTCGCGGGCAAGCTCGCCGCGCTCCGCCGCAAGCACCCGCTGCTGCGACGGGACAAGGTGCTGGAAGACGCCGAGGTCGCCTGGCTGACGCCCGAGGGACGGCCGATGACGCCGGCCGACTGGGACGCCGCCGATGCAGGATCGCTCGCGATGGTGCTTGAAGGCGAAGGCGAGCGGCTCGCCTTGCTCTTCCATCGCGGCCGCGGACCGAGCCGCTTCAGGCTCCCGGCCAGCCGCTGGCGGATCTTGGTCGACAGCGGCGGCGACGCTCGCCTCGGAGACGAGGAGGTGGAGGTCGGCGGACGCTCGGTCCTGCTGCTCCGCGCGGACGATCCGGTCGGCCACAACCGGTCCGTCAGCTCCGGGTCGCTGCGCCGTCTCGCCGACAAAGCGGGCGTGCAGCCGGTCTGGTGGAGCCTCGAAGGGCACCGGAACGACGTAGG
>DASWMB010000189.1:0-2052 GCA_036399955.1 Allosphingosinicella sp.
TGCGGCGACTCAGGCCCCGCAGGCCGCTCCGGCACCGCAAACGCCGCAAGCCGCTCCCGCGCCGCAGCCTCAGCGCTGAACGCGCTCCGGGCTTCCCGGTATTTCTCTGGTGCGGACGGCGGGACTCGAACCCGCACGCCCCGAGGGGCAGGAGATTTTAAGTCTCCGGCGTCTACCGGTTTCGCCACGTCCGCACGCGGCGACCATGCCAGCTAAAATGCAGGGGCGGAAGCATCGCGACGTCGTCGAGACATGTCGGACGACCGTCGCGGGTTGTCGTCATCCGTCCGGTTCAAGGCCGGATCGAGGAGCCTAATCCGCGGCGTTGACGGCGCTGAGGTTCAGCCGCTCGCGCATTTCCTTGCCCGGCTTGAAATAGGGGACGCGCTTGGCCGAGACGTCGACCGGCTCGCCGGTGCGCGGGTTGCGGCCCTTGCGGGCGTCGCGGCCGCGGGTCGAGAAGGCGCCGAAGCCGCGCAGCTCGACGCGGCCGCCCTTGCGCAGCTGCTCGGTGATCGAGTCGAAGAAGGCGGAGACGACGCGCTCGATCTCCTTCTGAGTGAGATCGGGATGGTCTTCGCACAGCTTCTGCACGAGTTCGGAACGGATCACGGCTCCCCCCTCAAATCGGTCCCGGCCCCGGCCGGCTGGTTGACGGACCGCTCCCCCCGAGACGGCTAATCTGCATCAGCGTGTACGCAAACATCTGGGAAATCAATAGCAAACGGTCATCTGCGCAACCGGCGGGCGCCCCTCCCGAGGCGCCCGCTCGTTACCGGCCCGTTACGACTTGTCTTTCTGTTTGAGCGCTTCGCCCAGAATGTCGCCGAGGCTCGCGCCCGAGTCGGACGAGCCGTACTGGGCGACGGCCTGCTTCTCCTCGGCGATCTGGAGCGCCTTGACGGAGAAATTCGGCTTCTTCGAGCGGTCGAAGCCGATCACCATCGCGTCGAACTTCTGGCCGACCTGGAAGCGCTCGGGGCGCTGCTCGTCGCGGTCGCGGCCGAGATCGGTGCGCTTGATGAAGCCGGTGGCGCCGTCGTCGCCGACCTGCACCTCGAGCCCGCCGTCGCGCACCTCGAGCACCGTTACGGTGACGACCTCGTTCTTGCCGACGCCCGCCGCGCCCGGCGTCCCCGCCTTGGCGACGCCGCCGCGCTCCAGCTGCTTCATGCCGAGCGAGATCCGCTCCTTCTCGACGTCGACGTCGAGCACCACGGCCTTCACCGTCTCGCCCTTGCGATGCAGGTTCAAGGCCTCCTCGCCGGTCACGCCCCAGGCGATGTCCGACATGTGGACCATGCCGTCGACGTCGCCCTCAAGGCCGACGAACAGGCCGAACTCGGTCGCGTTCTTGACCTCGCCCTCGACCTCGGAGCCGACCGGGAAGCGCTCGGCGAACGCCGCCCAGGGATTGGCCTGCGCCTGCTTGAGGCCCAGCGAGATGCGGCGCTTGTCCTCGTCGACCTCGAGCACCGAGACCTCCACTTCCTGCGAGGTGGAGACGATCTTGCCCGGATGGACGTTCTTCTTGGTCCAGCTCATCTCGGAGACGTGGACCAGGCCCTCGATCCCCGCCTCGAGCTCCACGAAGGCGCCATATTCGGTGATGTTGGTGACGCGGCCCTTGAACACGCCGCCGACCGGATATTTGGCCGAGGCGCCCTCCCACGGATCGGCCTCGAGCTGCTTCATGCCGAGCGAGATGCGCTGCGTCTCGCGGTTGATGCGGATGATCTGGACGCGCACCGTGTCGCCGATGCCGATCACCTCCGACGGGTGGCCGACGCGCTTGTAGCTGATGTCGGTGACGTGGAGCAGGCCGTCGATGCCGCCCAGGTCCACGAAGGCGCCGTAATCGGTGATGTTCTTGACGACCCCGTCCACCACCTGCCCCTCGGCGAGGCTGAGGATCAGGCCGGAGCGCTGCTCGGCGCGGGTCTCCTCGAGGATGGCCCGGCGCGAGACGACGATGTTGCCGCGGCGGCGATCCATCTTCAGGATCTGGAAGGGCTGCGGGATGTCCATCAGCGGGGTGACGTCGCGGACCGG